>NZ_CP019225.1:2689970-2758906 GCF_010222815.1 Synechocystis sp. CACIAM 05
CCTCTATGGCCCGGTCTAAAAAGAGGGATTCCCGCGCCGCCTGTAGGGTCAGAAAGCCGCCAAAAATCCAAAACGCACCAAAAAGCCGCAGACAGGATTGAAAACCAATGACAAAAAAATTCTGCATTTTGAGTTGAAAATTAACCTTTAATTAACTGCACCGTGTCCCGACCATCAGGATCCTGTAAATATACTTTCACCTGTTCCTCCGCCGCTGTAGGCAGGATTTTGCCAACAAAATCAGGATGGATGGGTAACTCTCGATGACCCCGGTCTACCAAAGTTAATAAACGAATTACCTGGGGACGACCATATTCTGTCACTGCATTGAGTGCCGCCCGGATAGTGCGACCTTTATAAATTACGTCATCCACCAATACAACCCTTTTGCCAGTCAAACTGAGGGGAATTTTGGTTTTAGCCGGGGTGCGGGTTTTGATCCGTTTTAAATCGTCCCGGTAGAGAGTCACATCGATCGCCCCGACGGGGACTTTAACTTGTTCCAACATTTCAATTTGCTGGGCAAGCTGATGGGCGAGGGGTACTCCCCTGGTGTAGATCCCCAGTAAGACCAACTCCGACAGGTCACTATTTTTCTCAATTACCTGGGAAGCCAGACGGGTAAGGGTACGTCGGATTTCCTCCGGGGAAAGAATTTCAATGATCTGGGCCGCCATGGCTCACCACCTGCACCGATGCCAAAAAGTTGTTTTGTCACTGACACTGTAACAGGGGAAAGTCTCCTCTGTTCACCCTGCCGGACAGTGGGGGCATGGTATGATCTAGAACGTCGATTGTTACATTTCTTAATGAATTCCTAATCTTTATGGCTCCAGCCCCGGAGTTTACCTCCAGGGGTAGTCTGGCTCGACTGTGATTATTGCCCATAATCCAGACCCGTCGGCGGTGCAGAGGTCTTTTACGGATACAATTTTAGAGACTGCATCATTCGATACAATCAAGGCGATTGGAGCATTAGGGCTAAAAAACATACCCATAACCTCCAGTTTATTGTGACCATTGCTTCTTCCCATTCCATCAATAACGGCATGAACACCGGTAAATTAGTGAATCAGCTTTCCTCCCTACCTGACCGTAATACCCACAATGGGCAAGAGGTGAAATATCATCCCGAAAATGTTGAGTTGAATAAAGAAAAAATGATGGACGCGGTGCGCGTCATGTTGGAGTCAGTAGGGGAAGATCCGGAAAGGGAAGGCTTGTTAAAAACCCCCAAACGGGTAGCAGAAGCAATGCAGTTTTTGACCCAGGGTTATGACCAATCCTTGGAAAAATTAGTCAATGGTGCCATTTTTGACGAAGGCCATAATGAAATGGTATTGGTGCGGGACATTGATTTTTTCAGTTTGTGTGAACATCACATGTTGCCCTTTATGGGTAAGGCCCATTTGGCTTATATTCCCAATCAAAAAGTAGTGGGACTGAGCAAACTAGCCCGCATTGTGGAAATGTTTTCCCGCCGTCTCCAGGTGCAGGAACGCCTCACCAGACAAATTGCTGAGGCAGTGCAGGAAATCCTCGATCCCCAAGGTGTAGCAGTGGTGATGGAAGCCACCCACATGTGCATGGTAATGCGTGGTGTACAAAAACCAGGTTCCTGGACAGTGACCAGTGCCATGATTGGTTCTTTCCAAAATGAACAAAAAACCAGAGAAGAGTTTTTGAACCTGATTCGCCATCAACCTAATTTCTATTAATTGTTTCCTGGGGATAATTATCTAAAACCCATCGAATTGGTTAGGGTTTTGGGAGAAATATTTAGTAATCAATCTCAGACGTTGAAAATCTGCTTGGACTGGTTTAGCAATACTGAGATGGATAGGGCTAGATATAACTTCTCCCCCAGAAGTAGTTTTGATCATTCTAATGACCCAGTGATGTTTCCTTGTTAGCGGGCTTAATTCCATGGCGGCTGAAATTATCTGTGTTGGCACCGAGTTATTGCTGGGGGAAATCCTCAACAGTAATAGTCAATATTTAGCCCAGGAGTTGGCCCGCCTTGGCATTCCCCATTATTTCCAAACGGTAGTGGGGGATAACCCAGAGCGCATCAAACAGGCGATCGCCATTGCCCGGGAACGGGCCCAAATTCTTATTTTTACTGGGGGCTTGGGGCCGACACCGGACGATTTGACCACGGAAACCATAGCGGATTTTTTCCAGACTCCTTTGCAGGAAAATACCGCTGTTATTGCTGATATTGAGGCAAAATTTGCCCAAACGGGGCGCTCCATGGCCGCCAATAATCGTAAGCAAGCTCTACTTCCAGTGGGAGCAGAAGTATTGGCCAACGCAACAGGAACGGCTCCTGGCATGATTTGGCATCCCCAACCGGATTTATTAATTTTGACTTTCCCTGGAGTACCCTCGGAAATGCACCAAATGTGGCAAGGGGTGGCGGTGCCCTATCTACAACGCCAGGGTTGGGGAAAAACCACCATTTACAGTCGAGTGTTGCGCTTTCAGGGCATTGGCGAATCGGCTCTAGCGGAAAAAGTAACGGATTTTTTCACTTTGACCAATCCCACCGTGGCGCCCTATGCCGGTAAAGGGGAAGTGCGTTTGAGAATTTCCTGTCCCGCTTCTTCAGAAGCCCTGGCCAAAGAAATTATTGATCCAGTAGCAGAGGAAATTAAGACGATCGCCGGTTTGGACTATTTTGGTGAGGATGAAGATACCATTGCTTCGGTGGTGGGGGCCCTGTTGCGAGAACGGGGAGAAACCGTAGCGGTGGCGGAATCCTGCACAGGCGGTGGTTTAGGAGCTTTGTTGACCGATCAACCAGGCAGTTCTGACTACTTTTGGGGCGGAGTCATTGCCTACGATAATCAGGTGAAAATTAAACTTCTCGGGGTGGATCCGGAAATCATTGAATACTGTGGGGCGGTTAGTGAAGCCACAGCGGAGGCGATGGCCCTGGGAGTGAAAGAAAGACTGGGTACAGATTGGGGCATTGCCATTACCGGCATTGCTGGCCCCGGTGGTGGGACGGAGGAAAAACCTGTTGGTACAGTGTATGTTGGCCTGGCGGATCCCCATGGTCAAGCTAGCCATATCTTGTTGCAATTTGGCGATCGCCGGGGACGGGAATGGATTAGATATTTGAGTGCTTGCCAAGCATTGGATCATCTGCGGCGGCGTTTACAGAGTAGCTGAGTTAGCTGAATCCCATTAATTTTTCCCCATTTTTCTCTAACCCCCAAAAGCATCGGTTAAATATTGCTCCAACCGGAGACGATAACCCTGCCAGATAATGGTTTGGCCCAGTTCAACGTTGGCCGGTAGATTTCTCTTGCTGTGGGCTGGATTATTGCCCGTACTACTCTGACTCTGACTCTCACTAAAAACGATCGCCACATCGAAACGACAGTTCCAATCACTCCACTGGGGCTGACTAGCAAGGAAATGGTTCGCCGTCTGCCATATCTTTTCCCGCTTACGGGCGTTAACCGCCAACAATCCCCCCTGGTCCCAATTGCCGCCGCTACGGGTTTTTACCTCCACAAAGGCGATAATTTTGGTGTCCGGAAAATGGGTAATTAAGTCAATTTCTCCCCACGGCGATCGCCAGCGTTGTTGCAGGATTTTTCCGCCCTGCTGTTCAAGCCAGGCTGCCACCAAACTTTCCCCAGCCTGCCCTAAATCCGTCATGGTTGCTTGTTCGTTTACACCATTGACTACTTTTTGGATTGGATGGGCCCCGGCAAACCGTTGTTATTGTTCAGGCTAGGAGCTTGGCTTTGGGTTTCTTCTGCTTCTGTTTCCCCATTATTGCCATTGGGTTGGGGCGGCACAATGGAAGGAGCCTGATTTTGTTGTAGCAACATTTCCCCCTTCGTTTTCGGCAAAGAAGGTTGAGATGAAGTCGGGGTTGGGGTGGCTGTTGGGGCCGGCGCCGGTGCAGAACGGGTAGGGGACGGAGCCACGTTCATAGGAGGATCACTGGGAGTGGTAGTGGGCTGTCGTCGGGGCGCTGGGGCATCGGGCATGGGGGAAGACCGCACCGCCGGTGGAGGCGTCGGCTGAGGCTGCAGGGGAGCAGGGGAAGGAGCTATGCCTGGGGCGGGGCTAATCGTGGGGGCCGGGGTAACTTTAACTTGGGAAGGCGTGGGGACAGTCGGCACTGCTGGATTGGTGGTTTCTCCACCGGGGGGAATGAATTGATCCACACCACCACAAATCTCGGCATCATATTTAAAGGAAACTGTCACCTGGGTGGGTTCACCATAGGTTTTGTTGGCGATCGCCTGTTCAGCTAGCTGATTGAAGATGGGATAGCGGGAGCGGCCCACCAGATCTTTCTGTCCGCTGGGAAAAACGTTATAGACCACCGTAGCTTCCGTACGATTACGACAGGCAATGGGGGGATAGGCGCCGCTAATGGTGTCCTTCGCTTTTAAAGCCTGGCCTTGCTGGGCAATGGAAACCAGTGTATTTTCCCGCAGCTTTTCTGGAGAAGTGTCTTCTCCCTCCGCCCTCAAACCCGGTTCCTGGGGAGTAGTAATGCCCTGGGGAGCCCTAGTAATAAAGCCTGTGCCCTGGGAAGGAGGTAAGGGTCCAAAATCAGGCCGGTTGGGGCCGGGGCCCAGGGGATTCATGCCCTGGTCGGGGGTGGGAGCAAATAGGCCTGGGGGACGGGGAATCTGTCTGGTGGAAGGGAACCGGGGTAGGGAAGGAATGGGGGGACCAGTGATGGGTAAACGGCTCAAATTGCCATAGCTAGTCAGGGGGGGCAAATTGGGGTAGGCCGGTAAATTGGGCATGGCCGGTGGCGGTGGCATAATGCCCGGCCCCGAGGGCAAGGAATAGTTGTAGTCGCCGCTAGGAGGAATGGGCAAATTTGGGTCAGCGGGAATGGCACCTGGATCACTACCACTGGGGGCAGTGGGAAAAAGGCCACTGCTAGAAAAAATGTCCGTTTCTGGTAAACGACTTTGTTCTGCTGGAGTTAATTCGATCACTCCCACGGGATTGCGGTCTGTCAGGTTATCCCCAGCGGATTCTTGCCATTGCCAATGGGGTAAAGCCAAGCCCAAAATAAAGCCATGGATGCCGAGGGAACTCAAAATAGCCACATTGACCGGAGTGAAAACCTGGCCCAATGAGGGAGCATTGCTTAACCTGAGGGGTAAATCCATTGCCATAGGTTGATCGCCATCCAGAAAAACTTTGACGGTCCCAGTCTCCATCAGGGCAAAGTGAGGAAAAATGCCGGTGCTGGAGGCCGTTTACACAGTTCCCCCAAAATAACACAAACCCTTTGGCGATCGGTGTTAGCCCTGGGCCACTGTCCCTATGCCCTCCAGATAGCGGAGCAAAAATGATAGGTTAGGATGCTAGATTGCCTTTGATCCCCTCACCAATATCGATCGCCGTTGATTGTTTATGTTTATTTCCCCCCCCCTTAACTTACTGAAGGTTGCTGTCCAACGTGTGGGTGGCCTAGTCATTACCCTGGGCTTAGTGGCTGGGGGAGCTTTACCCAGCTTCGCCAAGGATGTTTTGCTCCAGGTGGGGGTCGTGCAGCGCTTTGGGGATGAAGACCGAGACCAACTGACCATTAGCGGGGTGGGCAACGATGACTTAACCTTTACCGCAGTTAACAACCAGGGGGAAAAGGTCACTCTCCAGGGCAAACAGGGCACCATTGCCATTAGCCGTCGGGCCGTGCCAAGGAAATTGGCGGAAGTATTAGTGCTCGGAGACCATGCCACCTTTGAAACGGCGGAGGATGATGCCCTCCGTTGGCAAGCTCAAGGCATTGCGGTGGAAGTTACCCAGCCGGGACGTTGGCAAGTCTGGGCTAAACGGGATGTGTATGATAGCCCCCTGGTGCGCCGTTGGTTACTGGCGGATTTACAAAAACAAGGCTACCAATTGCCCTACCTGGAAAGTGTGCTGTTGGACAGTAAACCCCAGGCCATGGTGGTAATCAATGGCCAAAGCTATCCCGCTGACCGGGTGACCGTCACTGCAACCAAAAATCAGATCCAAGTTACAGAGGGAGAGAAAAAATTTGTCTATGGCGGTTGGTTACAACTCCAGCCCAACTCCTACGGCAATTACACCTTGGTCAACCATGTACCGCTGGAAACCTATCTCCGGGGCGTAGTGCCCCATGAAATTGGTCCCGGTGCTCCCCCCACTGCGGCGAAAGCCCAAACTATCATTGCCCGCACCTATGCGTTGCAAAATCGTCGTCGTTTTGCTGCCGATGGCTACGAGTTGTGTGCCACCACCCACTGTCAGGTTTACTACGGCTTGAGTGGCACTAGCCCCAGGGCCGATGAGGCGATTAGGGAAACGGCGGGGCAGGTTTTAACCTACAACAATCAGTTGGTGGATGCCCTCTACTCCTCTACTGCTGGGGGGGTAACGGCTAAATTTAGCGATGTCTGGAATGGGGAAGAACGGCCCTATCTCCAGGCGGTTATCGACTCGGCCCAGCCCATTTGGAACTTGTCTAGTCAAAGCCTGGCTGATGAAGCTACTTTCCGTAAATTTATTAACCTCAAAGAGGGTTTTAATGAAACGGGGCGAAAGTTTTTGCGATGGCGCTATCCGGCGACGTTGGCGGAGTTGAATGAGGATCTAAAAAAATATCTGACTAACCGGCGTCATCCCCTAGCGAACTTCACCACCATCTACGATATGAAGGTGACCAGGCGATCGCCATCGGGGAGAATTTTGGTCCTGGAAGTGCTGACGGATAAGGGGGTGGTGGAATTAGCTAAGAACGAAGCCCGCAGTGCCTTTGGTCCTCCCCGCAGTACCTTGTTCTATCTAGAACCCACCTACGATGCCAACCAGCGACTCCAAAGCGTCTTCTTTGTTGGGGGGGGCTTTGGCCATGGGGTCGGCATGAGTCAATTTGGTTCCTATAAACTTTCCCAGTTGGGTTGGTCGGCGGAACAAATTTTGGCTTTTTATTATCCTGGCACTCAAATCAGACAGCTCAATGAGCAAATTCTGGGGCAAACTCCCCGCCCTTGATGTCCATTTTTTCCACCTAATTCCCACCCCACCCCGTATGACTTCCATGCCCATCGAAATTTCTGTTCAGGACTTAGCCCTGATGTTGGCTCACCCCAACGGCGATCGCCAGTTGATTGATGTGCGGGAACCCCATGAGGTGGAAATTGCGGCCCTGCCAGGCTTTGAAATCCTCCCCTTAAGCGAGTTTGCCCAGTGGTCTGGCACCATTCGGGAGCGCTACGATGGGGAGAAAGAAACCGTAGTGTTGTGCCACCACGGCATCCGTTCAGACCAGATGGCCCACTGGTTGATGGATCAGGGTTTTAGTAAAGTTAAAAACGTAGTGGGGGGAATTGATGCTTATTCCCGTTTGATTGATGCCACCATTCCCCGTTATTAACTCCCATTGGATAACTGCAGGGGGCCGAACTGTTTGGTTTTGAGGACAATAGCCGATATTATTAAGAAAAGTAACCGGGGCGGACGGGACTGTCCCCATGGCCTGGTGCCTAGTATTATCGTCAACTTGGTTAACTGTTAGCCCAATAGTCAACTTTTTTAATATCCAACAGGGCCCTTTGCCCGAGCAATTTCTCCTACAGAAAATATCCCCGGAGGTATTTAGATCATGTCCATTCGTCTCTACGTCGGTAACCTACCCAAAGAATCCATTGAGCGGGAAGCACTACAGGAAGTATTTGCAGAAGCCAATGCCGTTGTTTCCACCAAAGTTATCAAAGACCGTAAAACGGGTAAATGCCGGGGATTTGCTTTTGTGACGGTTTCCACTGACGAAGCGGCGGATGAATTCATCGAGAAATACAATGGTCAATCCTTCATGGATAGCCCTTTGAAAATCGAAAAGGCTAACCCCCGCTCCAAGGATGACGAAGAAGGGGGCAATGAACCTCCGGTGGCCAGTGGCGAAAAAACTAAGCAACCCCGCACTGATAAAAAACGGACCAATAAAAAAGCCGCAGCCACTAGCACTAACACCAGCACTGCTTCTGAAGGCTTCCAGCCCGACCCCCGTTGGGCAGACCAGTTGGCCCAACTGAAAGAAAAACTGACAGCAGCCCAGTAGGCCCCCAGGTTTTCCTGAACCGGAACTGTTCTGATAATGTTCGCACTGTAGAGATTTCGGCCTGTAGAGATTTCGGCGATTGCCGGATTGCTTTGTCCTGTTTAGAGTTTAATAAAAAACGCCATAGAGCCTAGAGAAAGGTTGGGTAATTTGGAGTGATAGGATTTTGCCCAATGTCACTCTGAATGGTCCATTAATTAAAAAATTTAAAACAAAAAATAACGGAGGTTAAATTTTTATGGCTGAGCTAGATGCGGCCAACTTAATGAAACAAGCAGTGGGTAAAGCCGCCGCTGACCGGGTTAAATCCAACACCATTGTTGGCTTGGGTACCGGTTCCACCACCGCCTACGCCCTGGAATTCATTGGCGATCGCCTCAAAAAAGGAGAATTGGAAAATGTAGTGGGCATTCCCACTTCCTTTCAGGCGGAAGTATTGGCCCGTAAGTATGGCATTCCCCTAACCACGTTGGATGTGGCGGATCGCATTGACATTGCCATCGATGGAGCGGACGAAGTTGACCCCCAGAAAAATTTGATCAAAGGGGGAGGGGCCGCCCACACCAGGGAAAAAATTGTTGATGCCTTGGCGGAAACTTTTCTGGTGGTGGTAGACAGTGGCAAATTGGTGGATAAATTGGGTTCCACTTTTTTACTGCCGGTGGAAGTGATTCCCATGGCCCTAACTCCTGTAATGCGAGCTTTAGCCAAATTAGGTGGTAAACCAGAACTACGCATGGGGGTGAAAAAAGCTGGCCCCGTTGTCACTGACCAAGGTAACCTCGTCATTGACGTCAAATTTGATGCCATTACCAACCCAGCGGAGTTGGAAAAAACCATTAACAATCTCCCCGGTGTGTTAGAAAACGGCCTATTTGTGGGGGTAGCGGACGTAATTTTGGTAGGGGAAATTATTGACGGCCAACCCACGGTGCGGGAATTCTAGTTCTCTCTCAACTCCATCGTCTTAACTAGAGTCAAGGTGGGAAAATAGAAGGGATATGGATACCCTTTCCCCCAGACTTTACCTCCAAACATTCACTAACTTGCTCAAGCGGTCTTTAACTTGGGCAGGTTTGTTGCTTTTATTGGGGGGTTGTGGCTATCCCCGTTACTTGAGTCTTTCCTTTGACCGCAGTGGCCGGGGCGTTAACAGTGCCTCCGAGGAAATTTTTCCCCAGGTCACCTATCCCTTTTTGGTCTTTACCTCCGACCGCAACGGGACCCAGGGAATTTATCTATACAATCTCCAAAATAACCGCCTGGAAACCCTGCCCCGCCTCAATGCCCTGGACCAGGTGGCCAGTCATCCCACCATTACTGAAGATGGACGCTACATTGTCTTTGTCCTCAGTCGCCAAGGGAAGACTGACATTGTCCTTTACGATCGCCAAACGGAACAAAAGCGTAACTTGACCGCCGATTTAGCCGCTGATACCAGAAACCCCGTCATCAATGCCAACGGTGATCGGATTGCGTTTGAAGTGGCCCAGGACGGCCAGTGGGACATTATGGTAATGGATGCCCAGGGCAAAATTATTACTACCCCTTAACAATTGCAAGACTTCTGGGCCAAGAGAATTAGAATATGACCAAAGTGCTAACACCAATGAAACCTATTTTTTTTCCCATCTGGCCCACTCTCCTTTTCGGTATTGTTGCATGCACTGCAATTAAAGAACTGCCCCCGGTGCAGGCCGAGCCGATGGAAGCGACTTTGCCCACAGTTGCCACCATCACAGAGTTGGTCAATGGAGATTTAGCTTGTTATGTGGACTTGATGGACAGTCAAGGTAATCAGTATCAGGGGCTATACGCCGCCTTTGAAATTTGCGAACAGGTTGCCCTGATTGGCCAAAAGGTCAAACTCACCTATCAACCCTTATCCTTTAACGATTGCCAGAGTAGTGAGCCCTGCGGTAAAAGTAAGACCGAGTTGGCGATCGTCCAGATTGAACCATGGGAAAACTAAACCGAGGCTGGAAACCAAACCCCGTTGTCATTTTTGTTGCCCTGGCTTTACTAGTGGCGATCGCCGTCATTGGCATTGGCAAAGTCGATCCGTTGGGGTTGGGGCAAGCCTTGAGCCGGCCTGATTCTCTACCACAACAAGAGGATATCCAGGTTTACTTTAACCTCAACAATGCCAAGGGAGCCGATTTCATTGACCCAGACCGCAACTTTAAACGTCAGGGGGACAATTTTGAGCAGATAATTCTGGAGCAAATTGACCAAGCCCAGTCCACCATTGACCTAGCAGTACAGGAATTACGCTTACCTCGCATTGCCCAGGCATTGGTCGAGAAACAAAAAACCGGGGTCCGGGTCAGATTGGTGCTGGAAAATACCTATAATCAAACCATCAAAGAAGCAGTAGAAACAGAAAAGGATCCCTTCCGTTACCGTGGTCCCCTAGCCTATTTAGATCAAAATCAAGACGGTCGCATTAGTCCCGCAGAAAGCGCAGAACGGGATGCCATTGAAATTCTCCGCACTCAGAAAATTCCCCTCATTGACGACACAGAAGATGGCAGTAAAGGCTCAGGCTTAATGCACCATAAATTTATGGTCCTGGATAATAAAACGGTCATTGTAACTTCTGCTAACTTTACCCCCAGCGACCAGCATGGCGACTATGATGACAATTTTACTCGAGGCAACGCCAATAACCTATTGGTGATCCAATCCCCCACTGTCGCCCATCTTTTCACAGAGGAATTTAATTTACTTTGGGGGGACGGGCCTGGGGCAGAAAAAGACAGTCTCTTTGGTATTAATAAGCCCAGCAGGCCAGCTAAAGCGCTAAAAGTAGGAGAGACAACGGTAACAGTAAAGTTTTCCCCCGATCGCCGAGCAGTACCTTTTGCCGAAACCAGCAATGGCTTAATTACCCAATATTTAAATCAAGCCCGGCAAAGTATTCAGTTGGCCTTGTTCGTTTTTAGCGAGCAGGAATTATCCAATGTGATCAACCAAAGATTTCAAGCGGGCACGGAGGTTAAAGCTTTAATTGATCGGGGATTTGCCTTCCGTTACTACAGTGAAGGGCTGGATCTCTTGGGAGTAACTTTGCTAGAAGACTGCCTAGAACAACCTGGTAATCGTCCCTGGGCATTGCCAACCGAATTTGTCGGTACTCCGGCCCTACCAAGGGGAGACAAGTTACATCATAAGTTTGCCCTGGTGGATGATGACACCGTAATCACCGGTTCCCACAATTGGTCCCCCGCCGCTAACCACAACAACGATGAAACGGTATTGGTTTTACAGAATGCCCAAATAGCGGCCCATTACCAACAGGAATTGAATCGACTTTATGCCATCACAGAGTATGGTTTACCCCCCACAGTACAAGCCCGCATTGATCGCCAGGAGCAGGAGTGCACCAACCCCAGATCCAGTCCCCAACCCCTAGCTACTGCTACCCCCAACCGCCTGGTTAACCTCAACCGAGGAAGTCAGGAGGAGCTAGAAAGCTTACCAGGCATTGGCCCCAGCACCGCCGAAAAAATCATTGCTACCAGGGAGCAAAAGGCTTTCACTTCCCTAGAAGACCTGGGCCGGGTCAAAGGCATTGGTCCCAGCAAAATCAACGGTTTACGGGGCAAAGTTACGTGGTAACAAAATTCCCGACCAAGGAAAGGGCAATAACTCACATCCTTTGGGCGGGAAATTTATGATTTATCTCGTTTGAACAATGGCAAATAAACTGGAAACGGCGCAGTTTAGCTAAACCATTCCGGTACGGCTTCTTCCTTTGTGTTGGTGTTACGGGAAGGAGTCTCTCGGGTAAACTTCATATGCACGTTACGGGTTTGTTCGCCATCCACCGCCACTGCCACAATGGGATAATCGATCAGACCATCTTGGAAGGACATTTGGAAGCGGAAAGTGCCATCTTCATTGAGCTTAATCGGCCGGCCACCAATGGTCACCGTGGCATCGGGTTCTGTGGCACCGTAAACAATCAGTTCAGCATCGGCCACCAACCAGAATTGCCGGGGACGGACTGGGGCTTCTGAAGCCATAAATTCCGCACTGGAAAGACCGTAACCCATGCCAATGCCGGACATATTCAATCCAGAAACATTGGGAGCAGCCCACAGACCCACCCCGGAGGGAAACACATAGGAACTCAAGGTTTGCTCATGGGTGATGGAACCTGGTACATGTTGCATAGAACCGTAGAGGGAACCGGCCATCCGCATTGCCTCCGCTCCCTGGGCCATGTCAAACACTTGGTCATACACAGCGGTGGAAACTCCCGCAGAACGTTTACTGGGGGGCACCAATTGGTAAATGGTTTTACCTTGGAGGTCTTCGTCCCAATTGACGGTGACAAATACTTCCTCCACCCAGTCGGAGGGATAAACGGGGGGAATGCGAATGGGGGTGGAACGGGCCAGGGTGAGCCAGCGACCATCAAAGGTGCGGTAGCCAATATCTAGGGCATAATCCCGGTCACTAACGGGGATCGGTAAATACCATTCCCGGGCCAATTCATCACAGAGATATTCCTGAACACTGTGGGGGCTGGCGGTTTGCCAATCGAGGTCAGTTACATCGTAGAGCCGTAGGGCCAATTGCTGTCCCCCCTGACTGCGGAGAGCATCTTTATGTTCTTTGGGAATATCCCAATAGGCGTAGGCCCACTGGGGATCCCTGGGCATGAGGGTAATGCGGCTTTCACCATAACCACCGGGCAAATCCCCCAAAACTTCATCAACGGCGGTGAGGGGGGCGCCAACTTTATCATCTTGACCAAGTTCAAATTTAGAAGCTTCCACAGCTTGTTCCTCCTGGGGACGGTTAAGGGGTTTGACAGAAAATGGGGCAGGGGCAGGTTTGTTGAGGGCTTTTTCCACCTCTGCCAGTAGCTGGGATTTACGCATCCGACTGTACCGGGAAATATTGCATTCACTGGCAACTCGGCGTAATTGTCGCAGCGTCATGTCTTTGAGGGAGGGTCGGTCTTCTTTAGCCATAACAATTACTCTGGGTTTATGGGACAGTCCATACTACGGGTTTCCACAATCAGCCCGTGGAAAGAGGATGGGTTTAGTTACTTCCAATGGTGAATACAGGGGGAGCAAAGGTGAATGTTGTTAAAGTTCCTGACCTTGAGCCAGGGCGATCGCCGGAGAGAGTCCCACGGGGATCACAAACTTCACCTTTTGTAACATGGAGCAGCGGCGGAACGTCAAGGGGATCAAAACCCCAAGATCACCGACTACTACAGAGTTTCAGGCATTTCGCCGAATTTTATGTCATGAATCCTTGATTTATTTTGTGAAGTTTTATGTTTTTTGCTCCCATCAATTCCGGGGCGAAGCGGCAAAAGTCAAGCTTTCTTGATAATCAACCCAGATGCTGTGACAATCTCTTAACTGTCATAGTGTCCATGGGGTAGGTGGGTGAGGAAGTTATTATCTAGAGGTGTGTGAGGAGTAAGTTGAAGCCCCCGGAGTCGAAACAAGGAAAGACGCCCAGGGGCTTTTTCTTGCCCTTTTTTGCCCTCAATGGTTTTTCAAGTTGGTCTAGGCTCTCCATCAAGTTCTAGTGCCGGGATGGGCACTCACTGTTGTTGTTTTTTAGTCTCCCCCGTCGGTAGGGATAATTTCAGCGGGTCGCCAGGATTATCAAAAGTTTTTTATGTGTCGTCTTTTAGGGTATCTGGGTCAACCACTGCGACCAGAGCAACTAATTTATCGCCCGGAACATTCCCTGATTGTCCAGAGCTATCAACCCCAGGAAATGACAGCGGGGCTGTTGAATGTTGACGGTTTTGGCTTGGGTTGGTTTGACCAGGAAAGTTTGCCCAATCCCTATCTCTACAAAAATGTCCTGCCCATTTGGAGTGATATTAATCTGCCCCACTTGAGTCGGTATATCCAGTCTAGTTGTTTTGTCAGTTATGTCCGTAGCGCAACACCGCCGTTGGCAGTGGATTTGACTAATTGTCAGCCCTTTACTGAGGAGGGACTTTTATTTGTCCACAATGGCTTTATCAATAATTTTCGCACCACTCTCTACCGGCCTCTACGCAATTTATTGAGCGATGCCAGTTATCAGTTTATCCATGGCACCACCGACTCGGAACATATTTTTGCCCTGATTTTGGATAATCTCCGGCGGTTAAGGCAAACTTCTCCTGGTGATAGTGATTGGGTAAAGACGAGCTTGGGAAAAGCTTTGGAGGCAAGTTTACTGACGTTGGTGGAGTTGGCTCGACAACATGACACGTTTTTTTCCGCCAATATTCTGCTGGCCGATGGTCAGCGCATTGTGGCCTGTCGTTATGCCAGTCGTCAACCGGAACCTAGTCTATATTGGTTGGCTAATAGTGAGCGGTGTCCGGGGGGAGTGATTGTGGCTTCGGAACCCCTATTTGCCGACCAAAAATGGCAGGCCTGTCCCTCCCAAAGTATTTTGGTAATTAATAGTCCAGAGGCGATCGCCGTTAAAGTTCTAGCGGATTCAGTGACCTAACCCAAATTTTCGTAATAGTCCCGGATGCGGTCCCGGCGGCGGGGATGGCGCAACTTTTGCAGAGCCTTAGCTTCAATCTGTCGTACCCTTTCCCTCGATAAATTCAAAATACGGCCAATTTCCGATAGGGAGTGGGCTACGCCGTCTTGAAAACCAAAGCGCAGGGCGATTACTTCCTGTTCCCTGGGGGTCAAATCTAGCAAAATTTCCTGCATGTCATTCTGGAGAGCCTCCCGCATCAACTCATCCTCCGGCGACTGGGTGTCGGTTTCCAGTAAATCCATTAGCTCCGTATCCTTATCCTGCCCCACCTTGAGTTCTAGGGAGACGGAACGGGGCACTTGGGTCAGCACTTCCCGCACCTGCTCCGGGGTCATGCCTAATTCTTCCGCCACTTCGTCAATTTTCGGAGTGTGGCCCTTTTCTTGGGAAATTTTCCGCTGGGCTCGTTTGATTTTATTTAACTTCTCGGTGATGTGCACCGGCAAACGAATCATACGACTCTGGGTGGCGATCGCCCTGGTGATGCCCTGGCGAATCCACCAGTAGGAATAGGTGCTAAAGCGGTAACCCTTGGTGGGATCAAATTTTTCCACCGCCCGCTCCAACCCCAGAGTGCCCTCTTGGATCAGATCTAAAAGTTCCAAGCCCCGATTTTGGTATTTCTTGGCGACGGAAACCACTAGCCTTAAATTGGCTTTGATCATGTGGGCTTTGGCTGTAATGCCCTGCTTTTCAATATTCTCTAATTCTTCCACCGTCAACCCCGCCAACTCCGCCCATCGTTTTTTACCGCTTTTGAGGGTTTGCTTAAGGGTCGCTACGGTTTGCCCGAGGATTTTGGCCCAACGTTCATAGGAAGGACGATGACCCAACTGGGCTAAAAGTTGATCGTGGACGGCGATCGCCGTTTGGTATTGGTCAATGGCAGCATCGGATTCTGCGGCCCGATTTTGGATTTCCACTAGGCGGAGATAGCTTTGCACCTGCTGGGCTATGTGCACCTCTTCATCCCGTTTCAACAGGGGAATGCGACCAATATCCTGGAGGTAAAGGCGCACTAAATCAGTACTAAATTGCTGACGATGGGCTACAGCGGTGTATTCCAAATCCTGGGATTCTGCCGTTAAATCCTCTTCCTCCAGCGGCAACATAGCTTCCAAATCTCGTACATTAGTCAGTGGCGGCTCATCGTTGCTTGGTTTAGTCATGGAGGTCCGGGGGTGACTGGGACTCGATGTTAAGTCAAGGGTAACATTCTTTAATTGTCTATTTTTTTGTCGGCGCTGGCCCTACAAACTGTTCCGACTATAGTCGGGGTTTGCCTGGACAATATGGTTCTATAATCCCGGTCTCTCCATTGTAAACCTTTCAAAAAATCTATGGCCGATGGCAGGCTTTTCCATTGACGGAGAGCATTAAAGACGTTGACTAAACTTAGTGGGGAATGGCGTTTTTTGTTCCCCGACCAAAAGCCCACGATATACTGCCTAGAGAGAACACTTCCTGTCACCGCCATGACTACCGCCCTTGAATATGCCTACTTTCCCGGTTGCGTTGCCCAGGGGGCCTGTGGAGAACTACACCTGGCCACCACTGCCCTGAGTAAAGCTTTGGGGATTAAATTATTGGAGCTAAAAAAAGCTTCCTGTTGTGGCTCTGGCACCTTCAAAGAAGATTCCCAACTGTTAGAAGATAGTGTTAATGCCCGCAATATCGCCTTGGCAGAACAGTTAAATTTGCCTCTATTAACCCACTGCAGTACCTGTCAGGGGGTAATTGCCCATGTGGACGAAAGGCTAAAAAAGGCCCAACAGGATGATCCAGCCTATGTGGAGCAAGTCAACGGTTATTTAAAAAAAGAAGGCTGTGCTCCCTATCGAGGCTCCAGTCGGGTGACCCATTTACTCTGGGCCTTAGTGCAGGATTTTGGGTTAGAATCCCTAGCTCAGCGGGTTAAGCAAAATTTAACCGGTCTCAACTGTGCTTCTTTCTATGGCTGTTACCTGCTCCGGGCCCAGGAAAATTTACCGGAAGCTAATCCTTTTGATCCCCAATCCCTGGAAAAAGTCTTTACTACCCTAGGGGCTAACCCCATTTACTACGAAGGTCGCACCCAATGCTGTGGTTGGCCCATCTCCAGCTATGCTACACCCCAATCTTTTCAACTGGCTGGCCGGCATTTACAAACGGCGATCGCCGCCGGGGCTGATTGTTTAGTTACGCCCTGTCCCCTATGCCACCTACAACTAGATTCCCGTCAACCGGAAATTGGCAAGGTATTGGGGCAACCATTAAATTTGCCAGTGCTACATCTGCCCCAATTGGTAGGTTTAGCCCTAGGCATTAACCCCAAGGAGTTAGGACTTGACCGTCATGTGGTTACCACTGCACCGGTGCTAGCCAAGCTTGGTCTCGCCTAATTCATCTGGCAATGTGCTGGGAGCCAATGGTGCGTAACTTAGTTTTACCGCAACTTTATTGCAACCGACTAGCCATGGTGATGAGCCCCTGCTGACCGATAAGAATTTCCCGCAAAAAGGTACAGATGAAGACCCAGAGGATAGGAGCTAGGTCAACGCCGCCGATGGGGGGCACTAGCTTACGCAGGGGAATTAACAATGGTTCGGTGGGTAGGGCGATGAGTTTCCAGGGCCATTTAGTCAGCTCCACCTGGGGATACCAAGTGAGAATAATCCGAAAAATAAATAACACCGTCATCAGTGCCAGCAGAATTCCTAAGCCCTGGCCGGCGATCGCCGCATAATTCATATGTGTTTTGTGCCCCGACTGGGCTGAAATTTTGGCAAAAAGGTCTGATCTGATTGTAGGCAAATTGGCGGTCAATCTTCAAACGGGCAACTATGCAGGCCAGAATTCAGCGCTGATTACGCCCTGTCCATGGGTCAATGTTTCTATGGTTTTCCCATGGCTTCGTGGATGATCGCCGCTAACCACAGTTCGATATTCCTAGAGTCCCACTAGGGGGAGTAAATATTTAAACGCCATGGAAGCTACCCCCCGCACAATGGCATCCAACTGGGGATTTCCCGCTCCCTGGCGCCGGGCCTCCTGCATATTGGCCAAGTCTTCTAAAAATTGCTCTGACGTTTTAACCCCCACCTCATCCTGGTTTTCTTCAAACAATAACTGGGCGTATTCCACATTTTGTTTGGCGGAAGCTTCATTGCCAATTTTCAGCAGAGTCAAACCCCGCCCTAAATACCCCGGCGCAAATTCCGGGTCCAGGGCCAATGCTTGGTCATAGTGGTTGAGGGCAGATTGATAATTTCCCTTACTAGTTTCCAACAGGCCCCAGCCATAGAACAGTTGGGGAGTCCCGGCTGTATTCGGAACAGCTTTGGCCCCCTGCATATAGGCAGTTTCCAAATTGGTATTGATAAACGTCGCCCGGTCAAAATAGGCTTCCCGAAAATCTGTACCGTCGGTGATCGCCCCGTTTAAATTTGCCCCCGATAGATTAGCCCCGTTCAAGGAAGCAGAAGTTAAATTGGCACCGGAAAGATTCGCTCCCGTCAAATCCGCCCCCGACAGGTTGGCCCCTGACAAATCCGCCCCCGTCAAATCCGCCCGGGTGAGGTTAACCATCACCAAGCCTGCCCCCCGCAAATCACAAAGAGGACATTTTTTAGTAGATAGCAGTTGGGTCAAATCTTCAAAGTTGGCCCCATGGGCGGTGCCAGCAAAGGTGGTTAGGCCCAGGGCCACAAGAAAGGGACGAATTTTCATGGGTTAACGCCGAGGGAACTCCACTTAAAATTGCTCTCTATTCTAGCCAAATATCTGGATAGTCCCCACCCCCATGGCCACAACTCAGTTATGGAGTGGCAAGCCAGGGGGCAAAATGGCTAGATCTGTTTAACTACTTCCAGTTCCGAGAGCCGAAAAGTGACTAATTTGTCCCAGTTGCCATTTTCAAATAGGACTGCCGCCTTACCGTCACTGACCCGTTGGACTAAGCCTTCAAAGCGATAGTAAGTATCATCAACATTGGTGACTCGCACCGTTGCACCGGGAAAAATCATAATGGCTACCTGATTTTGGATTGGACAATTCTAGCAAAGGAGCAGGTTTTCTTTCGCTCCTAAACCTAGAGTTAACCATAGAAATATGTGGGGGGAAGTACTATGGGCTAATCTTTGGTTGGGGGCTGGGACGGGTCTTGGGATTTATTTATCTTTGACTCAACCCGGGTAGTTCAAATGGATCAGATGGAATGGCATGAATATCGATTAATTGTTAATCGGGCTTATTTGCCACCGTCCTTCTGCCTGGACTTCCAGACATTGCCGGTGAAAATTTCGCAGGGTAGGCCGATGCCCCACGCTGATGAAGGTAGTACCCAAATCCGTCAGAGCATGGTAGAGTTCCGCCTCGTTATTCACATCCAGAGCGCTGGTGGCTTCATCGAGGATGGCGTAACGGGGTTGGTTGATGAAAACTCGAGCTAGAGCAATACGTTGTTGTTCCCCCAGGGAAAGGACGCTGGACCAATTTTCCAGGCTATCTAAACCCCCAAAACGCTCGGCTAAGTCCGGTAGATTAACCTTGTTTAAAGTTTCCAAGAGAAAATCGTCGTCCGCTATGGATTGGGCACTGGGGTAAATCAATTGTTCCCGCAGGGTGCCCAAAATCATGTAGGGCCGTTGGGGTAAAAATAATAAGTCCGCCAGTTCAGGTCGTTCAATGGTGCCTTGGCCGCTATCCCATAAACCGGCGATCGCCCGGAGGAGAGAGCTTTTGCCACTGCCGCTTGGGCCCATGATCAACAGATGGTTACCGGGAGCCACGGCCAGGGATAAATCCCGTACCAAAATCCGTGAGGAATTGGGGGGAGAAAGGCTGACATTTTCCAGGGTAACGGTGGCACCAATACGGGTTGTGATAACGTTGTGGTCAAAACCAGTACTTTCCAGCCGTTCCAATTCGTTGCTGGGGCCATTTAAAGATTCGTAAAATTCTCCTAAACGGTTAATGCTGGCGGCAAATTCAGTAATATTTTGAATCTGGTTGGTTACTAGAGATAGGGCAGAAAGGACCATGCCAAAGGCCAAACTAGCTTGGGCGATCGCCCCGAAGTCCAGGTCTCCCGCTAGGTAAAGGGGGGCAATGATAATATAGGGAATTAGCCTGGTGAAATAGTTATAGCCTAGCTGAAATAAGCTGATTAAAGCTTGCCAAATAATTAGCAAGTTAAAGTTTCTAATCGCCCCTAGCAAACGATCCGTAACCTGTTTACGCTCTAGCCCTTCTCCCCGATAAAAGGCAATGGATTCGGCGTTATCTCTTACCCGCACCAAGCCGTAACGGAAATTAGCTTCCAACCGCAGTTGTTCATAGTTAATGCGGATTAGCCTAGTGCCAATGGCGATCGCCACCACTGTCCCGAAGACCGCATAACCAATCAACCCCCACATAAGGGTTTGGGAAATGGTGTAGAGGATGGCGGTAAAGGAAATTAAGGTGAGGATGGAGTCAAGGATATCCAATAAAAAATCCAGAGTAACCCCGGTAAAGGATTGGATATCCTGGGTTATCCTTTGGTCGGGATTATCAATTAAGGTATAGGCAGAATTGGAGTCGAGATGATAGTAGGAACGCCCTTTAAAGTAGCGGCCAAGAAAGTGTTCCGTCAGCCATTGCCGCCAGAGTACCCCCAGCTTTTGCCGTAGATAACGATAAGCCACAATGATGGGAATAGCCACCACAATGACAATGCCATAAATCCAGAGAAATTGCCAAAATACTTCTGCATCTTTGCCGTTTAAAGCTGTATCAATGAAGCGAAAAACAAAGCTTAAAATAACGTTTAAGCCGTTGACAATAAATAGTAGAGATAACAATACGCCCAACAGCAACCACTGGAGCCACCGTTGTTGTAATTTTTGGCGCTGGCTGATGAAAACAGCCCCGGCCATGGCCAAGGCCACTAAACCGATCCAAGGAGCCGGGGAATTGATCAGACCTTGTACCCCATCTACCAAACCCTTACCGGATTTAGCAAAAAAGTCAGGGAAAATTGCTGTGGCCCAGAGGGTCAACCCCATGGATAAAAATAGGGTCAAGGCCACCACCACCACCATGAGGGCCAGGATGAGACCGAGAAAAACCCGAGTTTGCTTTTGCCCCACCGGATAAAAATAGGGCTGGGCAGTTTCAACAAAGCGGTGCCACAGTTGGCGATCAAACTGAAAACGCTTGGCTTGGGCTTGGGTCATGGAAATTTGGTCAATAGCAAAAAAATTTGATGCCGATGGATAATTTTTTTGGGTACAAGGAATTAACTATGGTAAATACGGAGATCGGGGCCAATGCCCATCTTACAGTTCCCCACTGGGCTCTTCCCAACAGTTTGCGATCAATTACCAGCGAGGTTATGACCGGAAAAGGGTTTAATTTGGCTTTAGCTCCAGTGCCAACGGAGCACTAGGAAGAGGATTGTTGTTTGTTACCAGCCCCGGCACCATCACCACTGGTACTGGAAGGGGTTGCAGCACTGGCAGGCTCAATGGCTATGCCGTCCCGCAATTCCAAAATCCGGGACACCGCCACCCGCTCGCCGGCTTTGACTCCAGAAAGAACTTGGTAGGATTGTCCCTGGATACCCCCCAGCACCACTGGGGTTTGTCGAGCCACTAATTCAGTACTGCTCGTGCCATCTTTGCCTTCGCCCTGGCTGCTTTTAGGTTGGGCCACAAAAATGAACTGCTGGGCACCGATGGAAGTAACCGCCGTAGTGGGAATCAAAAAGCCCGGTTGGCGGTCCCAAATAATTCTCACCCGGACGTACTGGTTATTCCGCAGGCTGCCATCATTTTTGAAAATAACCTTGGCCAAAATGGACTGATCGTTGCGGTTGGCAGTGGGGGAAATAAAGCTGATGCGTCCCACTTCCCCAGCTTGGCCATCACTGCGAACAACTTCCACGGGCAAACCAAGGCGCAGATCGTTATAGCGTTCCACTGGCACGTTAATGTCCAGTTCAAATTCGTTGTTGTTGGTAATGGTGGTAAAGCTTTGCCCCGTGCGGACAAAATCACCAATTTGCAACGGTAAGTTACCCACCACCCCACTGACGGGGGCTAAAACCCGGTTATAAATTAATTCCTGGGATGTGGCGCCCAATTGGCCTTGAGCTTGCTCGATCGCCCCTTTTTGGGCATTGATGGTGGCCCGGGAAGCACTGACCCTCTGCACGGCGGCTTGGTAATTATCCTTAGCCTGCTGCACGGCAGACCGGGAAGCAGACACACTGGACTGGTTAGCTTGAACGGTAGCTTTGGCCGCCTGGACTGTTTTTTGGGCCGCTTCGGTGTTGGCCCTGGCATCTTCCAATTCAGTGGTGCGATTGTCCAAATCCTGTTGGGGTTGCACCCCCGTTTCCACTAAAAATTGGGCTCTTTTGAAGTTAATTTGGGCCAAGTTAAGATTGGCCTGGGCCCGTTTTAGATCCGCTTCCCTAGTTTTCAGCACTTCCTGGGAATTGGCCAGATCGGCGATCGCCCGGGCGAGGTTGGCTTCTTGGGTAGTAACAAAAGACTGGGCCGCATCCCTTTCCGATTCGGAGGTGCGGAGATTGGCTTCGCTGACCTGAAAATTAGACCGCTGAATGTTGAGATTACCCACAGCGGCATTGACATTTTCCTGTTGCTGGGTCGGTTCCAACAGTAAAATTGGGTCGCCTTCATTCACCTGCTGACCCCATTGGGCGTAAATTCGCAAAATACGTCCATCAATTTTCGGGGCCAGCTCGACAAAGTTGGTAGCCACTAGGTTGCCGACAAACTCGTTGCTGTCCACCACAGAGCTGGGTTCCAGGGTCTGTAACTGCACCGGAATTGCTCTGGGGGCATTGGCCCCTGGCTTGTCCCCTCCACAGGCGGTGTTGAGCAGGGCAAGGGCCACCATTGAGCCGATCACAGGGAATTGGGAGCGTTTTCTAACCATGGGAGTGTAAAAGCCGAAAAACGACGCAACGGAAATAGTTAATTGACTCAGGTGAACAAGATGGCCGAGAAAAGCCAGCAAGGAAGGTAATCTAAGGTTATTGTATCCACCAGTTCAGGGATTGATGGGCGCACAATTCTTAATATTTTTGACCATTGTTGCTGGTTTCCAGGCTGATTGACTGTGGATTTTTGTGGCCAGTTCCAGAACAGGTGGAGTAGTTCAAGGGATAGTGGTCGGTTAACTGGGGAGGACTATGGGGACATTTACCTATGAAAGGCAAGTTTACCTGGCGGACACGGACGGAGCTGGGGTGGTTTATTTCAACCAATTTTTGCAAATGTGCCATGAAGCCTATGAAAGTTGGCTATCATCAGAACATTTATCCCTACAAAATATCATTAGTGCCGGGAATTTTGCCTTACCCTTAGTCCATGCCAGCATTGATTTTTTCGCCCCTGCCCACTGTGGCGATCGCCTGTTGGTGAACTTGACCATTACCCAGGCTAGTGCCCATCGTTTTTGCTGTGATTATGAGATTAGCCAAGCCGAGTCTGCCCAACTGCTAGCCCGGGCCCAAACCCACCATGTCTGCATTGCCCTACCGGAAAGGAAAAAAGCGCCCTTACCCCAACCCTGGCAAACGGCGATTTGTGATTTGTATCACCCGTGAGGGGTGATTGTCGTCATTGTCAAACTAAATCAAAACATTAAACTTGGACTGGTGAGATTTAGCCTGGCGATCGCCTGGGCTTTGGGTGATATCTGTGAAAATTTCTTCCCAACCGTTGCGACCCTCCCCCTACAAGGCCTACCGAGACCCTGATACGGGACAATGGCGCATCGCTAAACAAAATCGGGAGGAGCAGAATAATAATTCCCCCAATGCCACGGATCAAGACCAGGACAATGTCTGAGAGACCGGAGAGACGGTTAAGGTTTTTGACCCAAGTTTTTCTCAGTTCCCCCCCTTCTCCTATGGAAAAGCAGGGGGTTTTTACGACATTCGATAACCCAATATTATTCAGCGGCGATCACCTGGGTGAGACGGGTTGTAGCCCAGCCTTTCTGCTGTAGTAACAACCAGGATTGCAGTAGATCTGGCCCCTGTACTGTGCCCATCAGCCCAGCCCGGAGGGATTTCATCACCACGCCTTTTTTCAGACCCAATTCCTTGGTCAAACGATTAATTTCCCCTTTGGCTTCATCCAGAGTTAACTCGGGTGTGTTTTGACTAAAGGTTAACGCCGCTTCTAAAACCGCTTTAGCTCCCTCCACAGCCAATTGCTTTTGTCCATCTTCCTTGAGTTCCAGGCGATCGCCAAAGAGTAACTGACTTTCTGTGGCTGCATCGGTGAGCCTAGTCAAACTGGGGCCGATTAAACTAGCTAAACTTTCTAACCAAGCTTGGTCTTTTTCTAGATCAACTTGATAACCCCCAGCCTGTAAATGGGGAATCAATAGGGGCACTAATTCCGCCGCTGGTAAAGCGTGGAGATATTGACTATTGATCCAATCTAATTTTTGCCAATCGAACTTAGCCCCAGCTTTGTTAACCCGCTCCAAACTAAATTGCTCTGCCGCTTCCGCCAAAGTAAAAATTTCCTGGGTTGAATCCGGGGGAGTCCAGCCCAGCAAGCACATATAGTTGGCGATCGCCTGGGGCAGGAAACCCATGGCCCGGAAATCATCAATGGAAGTTACTCCGTCCCGCTTAGATAATTTTTTGCCCTCCTGGTTCAAAATTAACGGCGTATGGGCAAAGGTGGGGACTGCACTTCCCAAAGCTTCGTAGAGCAAAATTTGCTTAGCGGTATTGGCAATGTGGTCTTCCCCCCGGATCACATGGGTAATGGCCATGTCGATGTCGTCCACCACCACCGCCAGATTATACAACGGCTGGCCAAAAGCTTCATCGGGATTATCCGATGCCCGGGCAATGACCATATCACCACCCAAATCACTGCCCTGCCACACCACCTGGCCCCGGATTTGATCCTGCCAAACAATCTGGCGATCATCGTCAATGCGAAAACGGATTACTGGTTGACGACCTTCAGCCCGCAAAGCCTGCTCCTGGTCTGGGGTCAAATTACGGTGGCGATTATCGTAACGGGGAGCTTGGTTCTTAGCCTTTTGGGCTTCCCGCATTTGTTCCAATTCTTCACTGGTGCAGTAGCAACGGTAAGCCAACCCCTGGTCCAGCAACTGTTGAATTGCTTTGCGGTAATGCTCCAGCCGTTGGGTTTGGAAAAAAGGCCCTTCGTCCCAATTCAAGCCCAACCATTGCAAACCGGACTGAATATTTTCCGTATATTCCGCCTTGGAGCGTTCCAAATCCGTATCCTCCACCCGCAGAATGAAAGTGCCTCCGGTGTGACGAGCAAACAACCAATTAAAAACGGCGGTGCGGGCAGTCCCAATATGGAGATTACCAGTGGGGCTAGGGGCAATGCGGACACGGACAGTCACAGGTTTTCCTCGTTGCAATGGTTAACAATTTTCCGGGCGGTTATCCATCCTAACCCAAAGCTTTGCCTCCATTAATACCTCACGACATTTACCATTACCCGATCGCCTCCGGTGGTGGGGTTACGATGGGAGAAAGGAATTGCTTCGCCACCACCCATGAATAAGCTTCATGAATAACCTTACTGATCAGCTTGACACGTCCGTTCAAGATCCCTTCCTGAGTTTGTTGCAGACTCTACAAAAGGCTGATTTTTATCCCCATCCTGTCCAAGAACCGATTCAATGTTTGCAAACCCATTGTTCCGTGGTGTTTTTAACGGGAAAGTATGCCTACAAGCTAAAAAAGCCAGTTAATTTAGGTTTTTTGGACTACTCCACGGCGGAAAAGCGTCAGCATTTTTTACAAGAAGAATTACGTTTAAATTCCCCCGTAGCACCGGACATTTACCTGGAAGTGTTAACAGTTCAGTTAAAAGATAACCAATGGCAATGGCAGAAAGAAGAAGATTCTACCGATAATTCCCAGCCCAAGGATTATCTTTTAAAAATGGCTCAATTTCCCCAGGATTGCTTGCTTTTATCCATGTTTGAGCAGGGCAAGTTATCCAGCCAAGACATCGTTGACTTAGCAAAGAAGGTGGCGGAGTTTCACCGAGGAACAACAACGAACGAAGAAATTAAAAGCTTTGGCGATCCAGATGTAATTTGGCAATCGGTGTCGGATAACTTTTTGGCCACAGAAAAATATCTAGGCATTGCCCAAAGCCCCGAGCAATATCAAGCAATTCGCCAATTTAGTGAAAAATTTTACCAAACCCAAGGTTATATTTTTCGAGAAAGACAGGCCATGGACAAAATCCGTGAATGTCATGGAGATTTGCACCTGAGGAATTTGTGTTACTGGCGCAAAAAAATTCAATTATTTGACCGCATTGAGTTTAACAAGCCCTTTCGTTTTGTGGACGTAATGTATGACATTGCCTTTACGATGATGGACCTCCAGGCTAAAGGCAGAACTGATTGGGCTTATTTATTTTTAAATACTTATTTGGAACAAACAGGGGATTGGCATGGTTTACAAGTGTTGCCCTTTTATCTTTGTCGCCAGGCCTATGTGCGGGCTAAAGTAACTTCTTTTCTACTAGATGATGTCAATTTAACTAAAATAGAAAAGGATCAGGCTTTAGTAACAGCTAAAGATTATTACCGGTTAGCTTGGCAATATAGCCAACAGGGGCAACAACAAAAGAAAGAAATAGTTTTAATGGCCGGGCTATCAGGGTCGGGAAAAAGTACCGTTGCCAAACAAATTGCTCAACTTTTACCAGCTATTCATATTCGTTCCGATGCAGTGCGCAAACATTTAGGCGGAGTACCTTTAAATAAACGGGGGAAAGCTAATTTATATAGTCAAGCTATGACGGAAAAAGTCTACCATTCATTACAGGATTTAGCCTCCTTGGCGGTCAAAGCCGGTTTTGATGTCATTCTCGACGCCAAATTTGACCGGGAGCAATGGCGATCGCCTATGGTTGAATTAGCATTACGGGAGCAGCTTTCTGTAACCATCATCCATTGCGATGCCCCCATAGAAGTTTTAACAAAACGCTTGCAGTCTCGCCGGGGTGATGTTTCCGATGCCAATGAGACATTGTTGCTCCTCCAAACCCTGGATTGGGAAGATTTCACCGAGTCCGAAGACCCCTTGGTGTTTTACCTCGATACCTCTGTTGTGGAAGAAGACCATTTACCCGAGGAACTTTTACGGATATTTCTCCCTTCCTCTGATTGATGTTTAGGTCAGCTTGGGCTAGGGTTATGGAGCAATCAAGCTATATTGTGCGTTAGGAGTTGGCTAATTATGTCGGTGGTGTTGACGGTCGGCGATCGCCAAGTGAGGGAAGACGAGTTGTATCCCCTGATGGTGGAATATCAACTATTGCCCCATTTAGCCAGGGAAATTCTCCTCGACCAGGCCATCGCCCATATCCAACTGACCCCAGAAGAGCAACAGCAGAATTTGGCGCTTTTTTATCAACAGACTCAGATTACTAACGAAGAACAAAGACAGGCTTGGTTAAAGCAATCTGGCATGACCCTGGAACAGTTGGAAACGTCCATTCTCCGCACCGCTCGCCTGGAAAAGTTTAAACACCAAACCTGGGATGACCAACTGGAGGGCTATTTCCTCAATAGCAAAGATAAATTAGACCAGGTTATCTACTCCCTGATCCGCAGTCGAGATTCCGGTATTGTTCAAGAACTATATTTTAGGATTCAGGAAGGAGAAGGAGATTTTAGTGCCCTAGCTCGGCAATATTCCGAGGGGCCAGAAGCCCAAAATGGTGGTTTGATTGGTCCTGTTGAACTAAATGTACCCCATCCCCAAATAGTCCAACTGCTAAAAAGCACCCCTGCCGGGAAACTCTGTCTGCCGATCGCCGTTGGGGAGTGGTGGATTTTGCTCCGACTGGAAAAATATATTTCTAGTCAACTGGATGACAATATCCGGCAACGACTGCGCAATGATCTGTTTCAAACCTGGTTAAGCCAACAAATCCAAACCAAAATTCAGTTTGCCCTTCCATCCATCCCCAAAGCATCCCAGATAGATCCTGATTTGGTCACAGCCCAGGAGTGAACTATCCTTATTAATCATTGTCCTAGACAGTCCCCTACCAAGGTAATGCTTGCTTAGCGGTGGCTAACCTATGCAAAAATGGAAACTCTATGCCCACGGCGCCATTTTTTGGTTTCCGGGCCCCTAGACCTTGTCAATAAACTAAGCCAACCCTAGAGAAAAGCCCTATGAATGTCGGCGATCGTGTTCGAGTCACCTCCTCCGTTGTGGTTTACCACCATCCAGAACATAAAAAAACAGCCTTTAATTTACAAGGTATGGAAGGGGAAGTGGCCGCCGTATTGACCGAATGGCAGGGCAGACCCATCAGCGCTAATTTGCCGGTTTTAGTCAAGTTTGAACAGCGTTTTAAGGCCCATTTCCGTCCGGATGAAGTTACCCTGATTGAAGATTAGTCGTCCTGTCTTCAATGTAGCGCCGTTGCTTT
Source organism: Synechocystis sp. CACIAM 05 (assembly GCF_010222815.1). Lineage (GTDB taxonomy): Bacteria > Cyanobacteriota > Cyanobacteriia > Cyanobacteriales > Microcystaceae > Synechocystis. Next base: position 2,718,048 of record NZ_CP019225.1, read on the forward strand.
CTCGATTACCTGCTTAATCAAGTTGACTAAAATATTGATTGAGCTAGATTTAACTCCTTTCAGTAACACTGGAAATTTCTCCCCAGCTTCGCCCATGGCTAGATCAAACAAGGACGATAATCCATCCCCAGAATCAGGTCGAGAACAGCCCTGGTGGAATCGTCCCGTGTTGGGGAAAGGGGGTCTAATTGAAGGTATTATCCACAGCAAACAAGAGGTACCGGAAGAAGCTTTAATTGAGCGGAAAAAACATGCCAATGACCTCTATATTTTTGCTAAAACCGCCGAGGCGATCGATAGTCCCCAGTTTTTAGATCAAGAATTCATCACCTATATCAAAATCCAATATATGTTGGACAATGATCTGGGGGAATATGCGGGACTCAAACAAAGTTACCGGTACTTGGAGCTAGCCATCGACGTCAAAGATTTGCTCTTGTTTATTAACCAAACCGAACTGAGATATCGGGGCTATAAACAACAGGAATTTTATGACCAAGTACCTGAAATTCTCAAGGAATCAGAGGACGCTGAAACCTTTAAACAAAGACTAGAACGCACCGTCGTTGAAGCCATTGCCCAAACAAAAACAGCGGAGGGTAAAGAAGCTCTCGACCATTATGCTGACAATCTCAAGCAAATCTCGGACAATCCCCTGGGGCTCAATTTATTGAGGAGATTTCACTCTTTTGAGCAGTCAGATTATTCTGTTTTAGCTAGTATTTCTGACTTGATTCGCAATATTGAAATTCGCAACGTTAATGATCTAGCTATCCTGACCCATTTGGTCAATAAAAACATTAATCTTTTTGATAAAATTAGCCAAATTGTTCAGATGCCACCAGAAAAAAATAATAGTCGTTCCTTCGCTTTAATAGTGCAATTTATTGCTCTTAACCATCAACATCGCAACACAGTTCTAAAGTTTGAAGAGTTAATCAAAGTATTGCGCCAATGGTTGAGGTACTATAGTTTGATTTTTAATATTCAACAATCCTATCCTGAAACGGATTATAAACAACCACCAGAGTTCACAGAACCAATCCCTGGGGAGAAAGTCTATCGTAAATATTTAAATGCTCTAACGGATAAGAATCAGCAGATTTACTATTATGACCTGGGGCAAAATGCGCCCCTATAGAGTTTGAGAAATTTTATCTTCTTTGTTCGTAATCAACGAATAAATTTTGAAGGTTTCTAGGTGACTTTCCCAAACCATCTATCCAGCGGGCTACAATTAAATTTTTTCCATTGCGAGTGATTAGAAAGCTGGTTAGCCTCACCCTAGGCGGACAATTCTCGATAAATTAAACGATGAGCTTGGGTTAATTAGCTATTATAGATACAATTCTATTTATTAGCCCAGCCATTGCCGATGGCGTCAATATTTGTCTGGCTTTGAGTGTCACTATGGGTTCTAATTTCCCCAATAGGAAAAGTTTGCAAACGGCCGGGGATGGATTTGAGCAATCCATAGCTAGGTTGATTGCGAGCATGATTCCGGTGCGGGAAATTTATTATTGGCGCTTGGGTGCTAGCCCAGAAACAGCGGAAATTATCGAAATTATCCCTACCCTCTCCATGGCCTTCCAGACTGAGCACTCTCCATGGCCTATGGCTGAAAAATGTCTCAAATTTATTGGCGATCGCCAAAGAGATTTGCAACGGGGCAAGAGCTTATTAACTGATTTAAAACAACACTGGCAAGAGATTACGTCGGCTAGTTTTGATTCCGGTGCAGTGCAGGCAAATACCAATGACGATTTACCCTATTTTTTCTTACCTGTTTTTCAGCAGAATCAATATGTGGGTGGTATTTGTTTAGTTTGGCCCCACAGCCAATGGCGTCTTGAGCAATATTTGTTTCTGCAGGAAGTGGGGAACGTATTTGCCTACCAATACCATGGTGAGTCTGAAACCATCTCCCCCCAGAAAATTTTTAATGAAGGTGATCGCCATACCCCCATGACAATTAACCTGAGCCATATTCACCACGAATTTAGGACTCCCCTCACAGCGATTATTGGTTTTGCCAGAATGCTCAGGGATGAACTTTATGGCAAATTAAATCCTAAGCAGCACCAATACGTGCAAGGTACCTTAAATTCGGCTGAACATTTACTCTCCCTGGTGAATGATTTTCTTGATCTGTCAAAAATTGATGCCCGTTGCGAAGAATTATTTTATGAACAGGTAGCAGTGGAAGACCTCTGTCTTGCGGTAATTTCCATGGTGCAAACTAAAGCAAAGGAAAAACAATTAGCCCTAAATTTAACCATTGATGATGGAGTTGACTTTTGCTATGTTGACCAAAGGCGGTGGAAACAAATCTTAATTAACCTCCTTTCTAATGGAGTCAAATTTACTCCTAAGGGGAGTGTAACTCTGGCAGTAAAAGCCACCGATAAAGCATTAATTTTTTCTGTGACTGACACTGGCATTGGCATCGATCCAGAAGACCAGAGAGATTTGTTTCAACCTTTTAAGCAAATTTCCCATCCCCCTAGCTTTGCAGAAAAAGGTACGGGGCTAGGGTTAGCCCTCTCCCGTCGCTTGGCCCAACTCCATGGCGGCGATATTCAATTAACTTCAACTCCTGGGGTTGGTAGCTGTTTTTCAGCTATTCTACCTTTAAAAACATCGGTCAAAAATTATCAAACTTGACCATGGAGTGATTGAAAATTGGCAGTTTTATCGATAAAATTCTCTTGTTAAAATCACCGCAATTTCTTGAATTAGGATAAAAACAACCATGGGCGAATCAAAGCGTCGTAAACAATCCCTTGGCGATCGCTATGGCCAGGATCAACGGGTTGTGGAGTGGCTGCCTTTAACAAAAAAACAAGCCGAGGATTTCTATAAATGGACCACCAAAGGAGCTTGGATTGGCATCGGTGTTATGGCAGGCCTGTGGGTTACAGTCAGATTTATTGGCCCCACTTTTGGCTGGTGGACCGTCCAATAAACCGGCGATCGCCGAGTCCTAAGGTCAGGAAAAGCAGTTAAGATGGGGAGGATGCCATTCTTTGCTGCCCTATGGTTACCCTTAATGAAACTGAATTGTTGGTGGTTCGGGGAGTTCAGTTCCGGGACCTGGAGGATTTAGATAAACTGACCGACCAACAGGGCGTAACTTCAGGCCGTTCTTTGGCAGGGGGGTTGCCCCAGAATCTTTTTTGGTACGGCCTGCTCCGGGCCTTGGGCTGTTTTCCCAATCCATTGCAACATCTTTTCCATTGCTTTGTGGCGGAACAGAAACCCCAGGGTACCATCGGTGGCTTTGTGCAGGTGGCCCCATTCAATACCAGTCGATCCACCTGGAAAATTGAGCAACTATCGGTGCAGGCCCAGGCCATTCAGCCGGAGTTGGTCACAGATCCCAAAGGTATGGGTTCCCAACTATTGCGCCACTGTTTTCAAAATGTGTGGGAAGCCCGGACTTGGGTGTTGGATGTGGACGTCAATGATAAAAATATCCTGGCCCTTTACCGGCAGAATGGTTTTCAGCCCCTAGCCCAAATTACCCATTGGTCTTTGTCGGCGGAACTGTTGACCAGTCTGGCCCAGAACGATCCCGATTTACCCAATTTGTTACCCGTCAGCAACGCCGATGCAGCCCTGCTCTGTCAGCTTGATTGTGTTTCCATGCCTCCTTTGATGCGGCAAGTGTTTGATCGCCATGTGGCGGATTTCAAGCGGCGCTTTTTGAGTTCCTTATTAAACCGCTGGCAAAATTGGTACACTCACCAAGAGGAAGTTAGTGGCTACGTGTTTGAACCTCAGCGTAAGGCGGCGATCGCCTACTTCAAACTCACTTTGTCCACCGACGGCCAACAGGCCCACCAGGCAGAGTTAACCGTACATCCTGCCTACACTTGGTTGTACCCTAAATTGCTGGTGAAAATGGCTCAACTAGTGCAAGAGCTTCCCCCCCAGGCCCTAATGTTAGAGTCAGCAGACTACCAACATGAACGGGAAGAATATTTGGAACAGTTGGGAGCCCAACGCCAGCAACATCGTTTGTTGATGTCCCGCTCCGTCTGGCACAAACTCAAAGAAACTAAGCCAGAGAGGTTACAACTTTCCGAAGTATTACAGGGATTACAACCATTGCCCCGCACCCCCATTCCCAGTCGTATTTCCCTGCTGAATTTGCCGTTAAAGTCCCAAAATGATCGCCCAGATAATCAAGATAAACAAGCCAATTTGGGGCACGAAGATCTACCGGAAAACGGTCATCATATCTAAGCTCAAGGGTCTGTTTGTAATGTTCCATTTTGGGCAACTAATTCCCCCATATCGGGAGTTTTTTGCCTAATTTGTTCCTTGACAAAATGAGGTCAGGAAGACTAAATTCTAACCATTTAACCGATTAAAAAACTCTTAAGAAGAAATCTTCCCTTGCTCCGGATTGGGTACAGGATCATAACCCCCCGGATGTAGAGGATGGCATCGTAAAATCCTTTTCAGAGCTAGATAACTGCCCCGCCAAACTCCGTGGATCTCCACCGCATCCAAGGCGTACTGGGAGCAGGTGGGCTGGAAACGACAACTAGGAGGAAATAACGGTGAAATCAAAATTCGATAGAGTTTGATCAGAGTTAAAAGCAACTTTTTCATCATGAATTAGCAACCATATAATCACAGAATAGCAACTTTTTAATTGGGACTTCAATTAATCTTTAAATTTTCGTTCTTGACAACTAATTTATTTATATTTATTGCTCAAAAATAATGCCATGGCTCCATTTCCACGTTGTTAGATGAGCGCCAAGCCTCATATAATATGCCATAACCCCGATCCAATCTAGCTTCTGGTCTCCGACCTCCCTATGAAAAGTGCTTTTTTAGACCGTCTCCACAGTCCCGATCGCCCGGTATTAGTCTTTGACGGGGCTATGGGTACAAACCTGCAGGTACAGAACCTAACGGCGGCGGATTTTGGTGGGGCGGAATACGAAGGTTGCAATGAATATTTAGTCCATACTAAGCCAGAGGCTGTAGCTACGGTGCATCGTGCTTTTTACGAAGCGGGGGCTGATGTGGTGGAAACGGATACTTTTGGGGGAACGCCCCTGGTGCTGGCGGAGTACGATTTAGCAGACCAAAGTTATTACTTAAACAAAGCGGCGGCGGAGTTGGCCAAGTCGGTGGCGGCGGAATTTTCCACCCCGGACAAGCCTCGATTTGTGGCCGGCTCCATGGGCCCGGGCACCAAGCTACCCACCCTAGGTCATGTGGACTACGATAGCCTCAAGGATGCCTATATGGTTCAGGTGCGGGGTTTATACGATGGCGGAGTGGATTTATTGCTGGTGGAAACCTGCCAGGATGTGCTGCAAATTAAAGCGGCCTTGAACGCCATTGAACAGGTCTTTGCCGAAAAAGGCGATCGCCTACCGTTGATGGTGTCAGTAACCATGGAAACCATGGGGACCATGCTGGTGGGTACGGAGATGGCGGCGGCCCTGGCCATTTTGGAGCCCTATCCCATCGATATTTTGGGGCTGAATTGCGCCACCGGGCCAGACTTGATGAAGGAACACGTTAAATATCTTTCTGAACATTCCCCCTTTGTGGTGTCCTGTGTTCCCAATGCTGGTTTGCCCGAAAACGTTGGCGGTCAAGCTTTTTATCGCCTCACCCCCGTGGAACTGCAAATGTCCCTGATGCACTTCATCGAAGACCTGGGAGTACAGGTAATTGGTGGTTGTTGTGGCACCAGACCCGATCACATCAAGGCCCTAGCGGATATTGCCAAGGATCTGCATCCGAAACAACGCCAGCCCCAGTACGAACCCAGCGCCGCTTCCATTTATTCCACCCAAACCTACACCCAAGAAAATTCTTTTTTAATCATTGGCGAACGCCTCAATGCCAGTGGCTCGAAAAAATGTCGGGATTTGCTCAATGCTGAAGATTGGGACAGTCTAGTTTCCCTCGCTAAATCCCAAGTCAAAGAAGGAGCTCAAATCCTTGATGTCAATGTGGATTACGTCGGTCGAGACGGAGTACGGGATATGAAAGAATTAGCTTCCCGACTAGTTAATAATGTCACCCTGCCGTTGATGTTAGATTCCACCGAATGGCAAAAAATGGAAGCGGGTTTAAAAGTTGCGGGGGGAAAATGTATTCTCAATTCCACCAACTACGAAGACGGGGAAGAACGGTTTTATAAAGTGTTAGAAATTGCCAAGGAATATGGAGCTGGTATTGTCATTGGCACCATCGATGAAGATGGCATGGGACGCACTGCAGATAAAAAATTTGAGATTGCCAAACGGGCCTACGAAGCGGCGATCGCCTTTGGCATTCCGGCCACAGAAATTTTCTTTGATCCTTTAGCTCTGCCTATTTCCACCGGCATTGAAGAAGACAGGGAGAACGGTAAAGCCACCGTGGATGCTATCCGCAGAATTCGCCAGGAATTGCCCGATTGTCATATTTTGTTGGGGGTTTCTAACGTTTCCTTTGGCTTGAATCCCGCCGCTCGCCAGGTGCTCAACTCCATCTTTCTCCACGAATGTATGCAGGTGGGCATGGATGCAGCCATTGTCAGTGCCAATAAGATTTTACCCCTGGCAAAAATTGACCCAGAACAACAACAAGTCTGTCTAGATTTAATCTATGACCGCCGGGAATTTGAAGGAGAGCGCTGTACATATGACCCGTTAACCAAACTCACCACTTTATTTGAAGGTAAAACCACCAAACGGGATAAATCCGGTGATGCCAATTTACCAGTGGAAGAAAGATTAAAACGCCATATCATTGACGGGGAAAGATTAGGCTTAGAAGAGGCCCTCAATGAAGCTTTAAAACTTTACGCTCCCTTAGATATCATTAACATCTATTTGTTGGATGGCATGAAAGTGGTGGGGGAACTATTTGGTTCCGGGCAAATGCAGTTGCCCTTTGTGTTGCAGTCGGCCCAAACCATGAAAGCGGCGGTGGCTTTTTTAGAACCCCATATGGATAAGGATGATTCCGCCGACAATGCCAAGGGTACTTTTTTAATTGCCACTGTTAAGGGGGATGTCCATGATATTGGCAAAAACTTAGTGGATATTATCCTTTCCAACAATGGCTATCGAGTGGTCAACCTAGGCATTAAACAGCCAGTGGAAAATATTATCGAAGCCTACAAAGAACACAAGCCCGATTGCATTGCCATGAGTGGTTTGTTGGTCAAATCCACTGCCTTTATGAAGGAAAATTTAGAAGTTTTCAACCAAGAGGGGATTACTGTTCCCGTCATTCTTGGTGGTGCTGCTTTAACGCCTAAATTTGTTCACCAGGACTGCCAAAATACCTACAAAGGCCAAGTAATTTACGGCAAAGATGCGTTCGCCGATTTACATTTCATGGATAAGCTAATGCCCGCTAAAAATAGCCACAATTGGGATGATTTCCAGGGCTTTTTAGGGGAATATGCAACGGAAAATGGCCATAATGTGACCACTGATGATGGTGCTAAAACCAATTTTGGCATTGAAGAAGAAAAATTAATTGACGCTAGTGAACAATCTAGGGAGCCGGAGGTAGTTGATACTGTTCGTTCTGAAGCAGTGGACTCTGACCTAGAAAGACCTGTGCCACCTTTTTGGGGCACCAAAATTTTGCAACCCAGTGATATTTCCCTCGATGAAGTCTTCCCTTTACTGGATTTACAAGCATTATTTGTTGGGCAGTGGCAGTTTCGTAAGCCGAGGGAGCAATCTCGGGAAGAATACGATCAATTCCTCACGGAAAAAGTTCATCCCATTTTGGCCGAGTGGAAAGGTAAGGTCATGGCAGAAAATTTACTCCATCCCACGGTGGTTTATGGTTATTTTCCCTGTCAATCCCAGGGCAATACCTTGTTAATTTATGACCCAGAATTGGTCAGCCAAAATAATGGCCAAATTCCCCCAGACGCAACGGCGATCGCCGAATTTGAGTTTCCCCGGCAAAAGTCAGGGCGGCGGCTTTGTATTGCGGACTTTTTTGCCTCTAAAGAATCGGGGATTACCGATGTTTTTCCTTTGCAAGCCGTGACGGTGGGGGAAATTGCCACAGAATATGCGAGGAAACTATTTGCTGGCGATAATTACACCGATTACCTCTACTTCCATGGTATGGCGGTGCAGATGGCGGAAGCCTTAGCGGAATGGACCCACCAACGGATACGGCGGGAATTGGGGTTTGGCCATTTGGAGCCGGATAACATCCGTGATCTTCTCCAACAGCGCTACCAAGGTTCCCGCTACAGTTTTGGTTACCCCGCTTGCCCCAATATGCAAGATCAATACACCCAACTAGAACTGTTGCAAACGGAACGAATTGGCTTGTATATGGATGAAAGCGAACAGGTCTACCCAGAACAATCCACCACGGCGATTATTTCCTATCATCCTGCGGCTAAATATTTCAGCGCTTAAAATTCCCATACTCTCTTATTTGACGTTATGTCTAAGAAAATTAGGGAATTAAAAACAATGCTTTTTCAATCAGGTTTTACTTGTAAATCGGGCAAGGGGATTCATACAAAATGGCATCATCCCCTACTGGATGGAATAGTTACACTTTCTGGTAAAGATGGCAGTGATGCTAAGTTTTATCAAGAAAAGGATGTTTTACAAGCTATTCAAATTGTTAAACAATAAGGAGGAAATTGATGATGGAAAATGTTCAAAACCATTATTCTTTAATTATTCAATGGTCAGATCTTGACAACTGCTTTGTGGTCAGTTTAACTGAATGGGGTGATTTTTGTCACATCCATGGGGATACCTATAAGGAGGCTTTCCAACAAGGGAAGGAGTTGTTGGATTTTTTAATTGAAACTACGCTAGAGGAAGGGAATATTTTACCTATCCCCCAATCTTTTCAACAATCATTAGTTACGACTTAAGTTAAGGCAAGTACAATCAAGACATAGATTAAAAAAACACAAATATTTTTATAAATATGATTGATTTTTCATGCCCACGTGTATAGTAATGCTATTTAATTTTTCAAGCTTAAATAATTTTGAGCAGCGTGTTCTGCCTCTGTTATGCCCACAGGTAAAATATTGACAGACGTTAAAATGCTGGCAATTGCTTGTTCAATTTTTAATGCACGTTGGGGATTTAGGACTAAGCCATATTGTTGAAATAGCAATCTCAATGGGTGGGGTTTGTTTTAGTTTGCTCGTTGTTCCCGGCTCTCCCTTGATAAAGTCACTAATCAAACAGGTATCAAGCAGGTAAAGCATTAGAATAACTCTAACAAGTGGCCCTTAAATGTCTCGGCCATAAACCTGTTGACCATAAATTTCCCATTGCGTTTCTGTCCAACGATGATTTTCTAGCGCTGCTGTTTGCATCAGTTCCATGAAAGGGCGACGGTGGTTTTCATAGGCTTGGAACTTTTCGGTAATCGCTCCTAAATCATCCAATTGATCGTGTTTCACCAAAGTGGCGATCGCCTTAACCAAATAGGCCGCATCTTCTAGGCCTTGGTTAGCCCCTTGAGCGCTGAAAGGAGGCATACCGTGGGCCGCATCGCCTACCAAAACAACCCGCTTTTGGCTCCAGAGGGGAAACTGAGTGCAGGGATTAGCGGGATGAAGATAATAGGGCCGACTAAAGAAATTGTCTAGGTTGGTTAGACAAAGCAAATCCGTAATAATCTTCGGAAAATCCGCTTTTTCTAGTTCTTTAATGGCTAAATTTAAGAGGGTGATTGGCAGTTGGTGAAGAATTTTTTCTAAGGCTATGGGCAAATGGAGTAAATAGCCTAAGCTGCCCCTACCTTGATTAAATATTACTAAACGAGGAGAATCCTGGCCGGGATTGGCCGCCATCAAGGCATCATTTTGTAGGCTAATGACTTTCTGATCTTGGAAATAATCCCTAGTCAGTTGATCGAGGATATCTTCGGGGACGGGATCAACGGCCAAACAGCCCAGAGCTGACCAACCGGAATATTGGGGTTTTGCCCAGGGTTCCAACGCAGAATTTTGATATAGAATTTGTCTCAGGGTGGAGTTAATGCCGTCGGCCGCCACCACTAATTTTGCCTCCATTGTCAGAGTATTTTTATGGGGTCTAATGTCTTGATTCTTTTCAGTGCTTTCTGACTCCTGACTACTTTCCCAATGGGCGAAAGGATTACTGGGCATTTTCAGATTTTTTTCGCAATAAACTCTTACATCATGGGGAGTTTGTGCAAAATTAATACAGCGATGATTAGCTTGAATTAGTGCAGGATCTAGTAAATTTCTAAGATTGGTTTGTAGGTTAAACCAGGGTAGAGAAATGCGTCCCTCGCCATATTTTTGTTGCCAGTAATCAAATCCTAAGGGAATGGTATGGGTTACTTCTCCCTGTAAATTTTTGCGATACCAAAATCTTGTTGCTTCCGGTTTTGTTTCAGAGTCAAGTTTAGGAATGCCCATGGCTTCGTAGGCAGACTTGGCGATCGCCCGTAATGCTTTCAGTCCGTTGGGTAAGAGATCGACAAATTGACCGACGGGACGAAATTCACGGGTTTGATCAATCACCAAAATGTTATTAATGCCCCGTTGTTGTAGCCCGATCGCCGTAGCCAAACCCACCGGGCCAGCCCCGATAATCAGAACGTCATAGAGAGGGTGAGAATTAGGCATGGCCAGATTTTGATGGAAGTCAAGGAGGGCTGTATCTCGTCACAATCCTCAGTTTATGCGATGGTCTGTCTTTGAAAGAATTTAAACAATTGTGATAGTCTGAAAAAATCTAAAAAATAACGCAATTCTATTAGTGTAATTGTTGAAACGGTAATCTCAATTGGCAGGGTTTGTTTTAGTTTTTTGTTGTTCCTGACTCTCCCTTGATAAAGTCACTAATCACATAGGTATCAAGCAGGTAACGCATTAGAATAACTCTGGTTCACAGGGAGAGAGAAGCTCATCTCGATACGACTCGAATGAAGCGAAATCGGGAAAACTTTCGTAGGATAAAATCGCTTCTGGCCATTGGGAGGCGGAAACGCTGGGAATTTCAATCATTTGGCGTAAGGCTTGCAAAATGAGAGTTTGTAAAAGAACATTCGCTGTTTTTGCTTGCTGAAGTAAATCTTGTTCAAGATCTGGCGGTAGATTGATCTTAATTTGCATAAAATTCACTTTCCCACTATAGTCTTTTGCAACATGATCAACCAAGATAACGCATAGCAGATTATCAGGCGATCGCCGTTAATCAAAGATCCTTAAAAATTTCATTAACAGTTAACGATAACTGGGGAAACGTAGGGGACTGAATTGCCATTACCTCTTTAAAATTACCGACTTCCTGATAACAGCCGGCTGATAATTCTAAAACTAAGACCGTTCGGGTTTGGGGATCAACAATCCAATATTCAGGAATGCCACAGGCTTGATATTGTTGACGCTTCGCAATGTAGTCCCGCTCCCGTTGTAATTCCCCCGGACTGACAACTTCCACCACTAGCAAGGGCGGTAACATCGATAACCGAATCGTATTGCGTTTAGCTAATTGGGCAATGTGCTCTTCTCGAATAATCGTCAAATCAGGAAAACGGTTTTTAGGTTCACCGTGAACTTCTAGTTCTAAACCGTGTCCTCTTACTCGTCGATAACCGACAATTTCGGCAAATTTGAGCAATAAAAATGTGGCAATTTGAAAATTTAATCCTGACTCTGTCGGCACAGCAATTAATTCCCCATTGAATAATTCATAGAGTTGATCAGTATCGTCTTCGTACGCAAGATACTCTGCAAAGCTTTTAAAGCGGGGTTGGAGCGCTAACATAGGCTACCGTTTTCAGAGATAATTAGGCTTTTATTCTAACGATTTAGTAATTTTATGGCGATCGCCAAATTTGAATTTCCCCTGCAAAAGTCAGGGCGACAGCTTTGTATTACAGACTTCTTTGCCTATAAGGAATCGAGGATTACTGATGTTTTTCCTTTGCAAGCTGTGACAGTGGGGAAATAGCAGCGGAATATGCGAGAGAACTATTTGCTGGCGATAATTACACCGATTGTCTCTACCCAAAATAGTCCGACCAGGGCGATCATGGCCTATCATCCCACTGCCAAGGACTTTAGTACTTAAACTACTCCCCAGTAATGGCCAATCCTTCCACCCAAACTCGGGGACACACTCCCCCTGGGGTGACTTCCGCTTCCGGTTCAAGGTAAACAATAGCCTTTAGAACTTCTAAAAAATCCCCTGCCACGGTAGCCGCATCAATACTCTGCTTTTCCCCTTGATTGACTAACCAACCGTCAAAAGGTAAGGAAAAGGAACCTTGGAGGGAGTTGACCCCAGCGTGGAGGGCTTGGAGCTTGTCTATATAAACTACGTTTTCTGCTTGATCAAGGCTGTAGCTTTTTTCAGCAGTTTTCTCGCTATACACATGGTAAAAGTGGGCCCCAACGGTGATTTTTGCACCGATGTTGGCGTGGCCAGTGGGTTGAGTATCAAACCGCTTAGCAGTGCCAGCGCTGTGTAATAAACCAGTTAAAACCCCATTTTTAATAATGTCCACTCTCCGGGTGGGGGTTCCTTCGCCGTCAAACCGTTCCGCTGAGATATTCCCTGGGTGCAGAGCATCATCGCTGACACAGAGCAGTTCACTGGCGATCGCCGTGCCTAGGGTTTCCTTGGTGGCTAGGGATTGCTTATCGAGGATGCTTTGGGCGTTATAGAGATTAGAAAAAGCACCGAGCAAACTTAAAAAAGCCCGGGGGGAAAAGACGACGGTGTATTTGCCAGTAGGGATGGGGCGATAATCCAGATGGCTGAGGGTTTTCTCTTTAACTGTTTGTAAGCAACCATCAATGTCGAGGCTAGCCAAATCCCGACTAATTTTCATTTCTCCGGCACTGCGGGGCTTTTTACCTTCCTGTTCTGCCCGACTGTAAAGATAAATGGAAGCGTAGGAACGACATTCATAGCGTTTGGCCCCAGCACTATTGAGATAAAAACGCTCCGTGGTCTGTTCCGATAAACCGTTGTAGGGGACCCCGGTGATGGCAGGATGGCTGGCCAACAAGTCCTGCTCAGCTTTAATTAGAGTGGCAATTAAATCCCCCATGGGGGCCGGTTCTGCCACGTCATTTTCCGCGCCACCAATGGGCACTTGGGCTTCGGGGCTGAAGTCGGGAATATTATCTGTAACGCCAAAAGCACTAGCTTCGGCGGCGGTTTCCAGGGCTAAACTAATGCCGGCTTGGTCCAAATCTGTGGTGCTGGTTACCCCCACCAGACCTTTTTCGTTCCAGACTCGTACAATCACACTGGCCCGGTTTGACGCTTCCACCTGCTTTGGTTCCCCAGAATCCACCTCCACTCCGGCATCATCCACGGAGGATCCATAGATGTCATATTGTTTAATTCCCAGTGCAGCGGCTCCCTGGTAGGCATGGTCGGCGATCGCCTGAATATCGAGCATAGTCTTGTCAATGGTGGACTGAATAATTCCAATTTAGCGAATGGACGGGGTCGAAAGCTATTCAACCTTGGTGAGAAAGGGTTTTTAGCTCAGGCTCAAAAATTTATCTAGGGCACTGATCACACTGGGGGGCCAACGGCGGATCTGTTTCACCCAGTCTAGATCTTGGTAACGGCTATCTACCCCCACAGCGGCCACCCAATTACTTTCCGCTTCCCCCTGTTGGCCATCTACCCAGAGCACAGCGGTGAGGGCGGCCCGCATATCCGCAAACATGGGATATTTTTTCACCAGACGACGCATGGTTTGAATGGCTTCGGTTTTTTGTCCCAATTCGTACAACGCTAGGGCAGTGTTGGCCTGGGCAAAGGCAAAATTAGGGGCGATCGCCGTGGCTTGCTGGAAATCTTCCAGGGCACTGGTCCAATTCCCTAGACCCCCTTCCGCATTACCCCGATTATTGTAGGCAAAGGCATCTTCCGGGTTAACGGCTAAAACCCGATTATAGTCAGCGATGGCTGCCTTAAATTCCCCTTTAGCTTCCAAGGCCGTGCCCCGGTTGAGGTAAGGATCCGCTTGTTCCGGTGCCAACTTAATGGCCTGGTTAAAATCGGCGATCGCCTCGTCCAATTTGTTTTGGCTAACCCGGGAATTACCCCGATTGCTCCACACAGCCGGATTCTGGGGAAACTTTTCGATCAATTCCGTCCAATATTTCTCGGCGGTGACAAAATCCCCTGCTTCAGTGGCAGCAAAGGCTTTATCCGTCAGGCTATCTCCCACTTCTAACTGTTCATCGGTAAGGGGAATGGGGCTTTCCGTTGCCCAGACTGGGGAAGGAAAAAACAGCAACAAACCTACCAACACAATGCCCCAGAGGGAGGGCATAAGCAAAGCAAAATATTTTCGTAGAAGGGAAAGCATTAAAAAAATCTGGAGTTGGGAATGGGATCAACTGGATGCAACCCATTGTAAATTTTCTCCGCGGTAATCTTCAAATTATTGCGCCCCGGTGAACTTGACTTCCGACCGACCGGACGGTATTTTAAAAGTGTCCAACCAACTGGACGGTTTAATTATTTCCAGGTGTTCTGTCAATTTAAAAAAAAGAATATTTGCATTATCTGCGGAGGCGAAATTATATGGTTTCTGGAAAAAGGCTTCGTTCCAAGTCCATCCAACCTAGCCAACTACTAACTGCGGCGAATAAAGTCATTGTTAGTCAAGGGGTGGACGCCCTCACCTTGGATGCGGTGGCTAGTGAAGCAGGGGTGAGCAAAGGCGGATTGTTACACTACTTTCCCACCAAGGAGGCTTTAATTGCGGGCATGGTTCAGCAGGCCCTAGACAGGTTTGTGGAAACATTGCATCAGGAACTTGCCAATGATCCAGCCCCCGACACCCCAGGGCATTGGGTTAGGGCCTATATTCGAGCCTCAGCGCTAGACGACCAGGAAAATTATGAACTCCATTTCAATTTGCTAGCCGCAAATTTTACTAATCCTGAATTGTTGGCTCCCATGCGACATTTTTGGCAAGAGTGCCATGGGCAGATTATGGCTAGCGGGCTCGATCCGGCCGTAGCAACGGTGATTCAATTAGCTATGGACGGTCTTTGGTTAACTCACTTACACGGTTTTGCCCCCCTGGAAGAACCTCTCCGCTCCCAGGTTATTGCCACTGCCCTAAAACTGGCCCAGCCATAGTTTCCTAATTTTTTATCTTTTGCCGACGTTTGCCAAATGGTTTCCAGCGCCGGTTGGTGGCTCTAGGGAATATCTTTAGAGAAAATTTGTTTTTTCATATTTAATAACTATTTTAGTTCTTTGGGTCAATGCTATGACAGATATTTCAATGCGATTTGGCATGCAAGCAGAGGCCCGTGAATTTCTTAAATTAGCAGTGCCCCTGGCCGGTGCTCAAATGGCTCAAGCGGCAACGGGATTTGTCGATACGGTCATGATGGGTTGGCTGGGGCAGGATGTGCTGGCGGCGGGGGGATTAGCCACCATGATCTTTATGGCATTTATGATGACTGGGGTGGGATTAATCTCCGGGGTCAGCCCCCTAGTGGCAGAGGCCTATGGCGCTGGCCAAACCCGGCGCATTGGGCAATTAACTCGCCAGGGTTTATGGATTGTTCTACTGCTATCAATTCCGGGAATGTTGTTCATAACCCACCTCAACGGACTGATGCACTGGTCTGGCCAGGCTGACACAACCATCATTCTTTCAGATTCCTATTTGAATGTGATGGCCTGGGGTTTATTTCCGGCGATCGCCTTTGCTACGCTCCGGGGCTGTATTATTGCCCTTTCCCAAGCGCGGCCGATAATGCTGATTGTGATCGCAGCAACTTTGTTTAATATTCTTGGCAACTATGGGTTGGGATTTGGCAAATGGGGGTTTCCTGCCCTAGGAATTACCGGCTTAGCCATTGCTAGTATCAGTGCCCATTGGATTATGTTTCTGTCCTTGCTGGTCTATATGCTTTGGCACAAACCCCTCCATCAATATTCTTTGTTCCATTCTCTTCACCACTTGAAGCCAAGCATTCTACGACAGCTACTTTGGGTCGGAGGCCCCATTGGTATTGCGGCAATTTTGGAGTACGGATTATACTTGACCGCTAGCTTTTTTATGGGTGCATTGGGAACACCGATTTTAGCCGCCCATCAGGTGGTATCCCAAACTGTGCTGGTTCTTTTTATGGTTCCTTTGGCCATGTCCTATGCGGCCACTGTGCGAGTTGGGCAATGGTTTGGTCAACAGCATTGGCGACAAATTCGACAGGCGGCCCTGGTGAGCATTGGCTTGGCAGTATTATTTATGCTGACCGCTGGCATCGCCCTATTTGTCTATCCCCAGCAAATTATCGGACTGTATCTCGATCTCAATGACCCTGCCAATGGGGAGGCTTTGGACATCGGTATTTCAATTATGAAGATTGCCGCTTTTGGACTGGTCTTGGATGGGTTACAAAGAACAGCCAATGGTGTTTTACAAGGACTGCAAGATACCCGCATTCCCATGGTGCTGGGCACGATCGCCTATTGGGGCATTGGTTTAACGGCAAGCTATCTGTTGGGATTTTATACCCCTTTATCGGGGGCGGGGGTTTGGATTGGAACATACATCGGCCTGGCGGCGGCCTCCATTGCCTATTTGTGGCGATTCCAAAAAGTTATGGTCAAGGAAAAATCCTTCCCCTTTGCTAGCTCTTAATCCATAATTGTCAGGTAATTTTGTTGCTAAGTTAAAACTATTTGATACTTGTTCAGCCAAATATTCAACTTGTTTAAACTGACAATTAGGAATATTTAATGTAACTAATTGTAAATTTTCTCTGTGGAAATATTCCCATTACTGTCTTCTAACAGGGAACAACTTAAGCGTATTTACTTATAGGCGATCGCCGGTGGGAGGGGAGGATGAAAATAACCAGTAAAAAACCCTCCACTTGAAGGGTTTAGCTTTCCAGAAATTGTTGCTTAAGTTATAAAAGTTCCCTTCAACCCTCCTCCCGATGAATAGTACTCTTTCCCCCATTAATGTTGCGGTGGCTGGCTCCCTTTGGTGGAATGGCTTCACCGCCGATTTCACCATCACCAATACTTCCACCACTAGCCTCAGTAATTGGACTTACACCTTCGACACTGTCCATAAAATTTCCGGTAATCCCTGGGGCGCAACTTTTATCAGCGTGGATTTGGGCAATGGCATCACCCGCTACACTTTGACCGGGGCCGGTTGGGCATCGAGTATTCCCCCCGGTGGTTCCGTCACCATTGGTTTTAATGGCTCCCAAGGAACGGCGATCGGTAATAGCGGCTCTTTGACTTCTGCTTTATTATTCACCGACGTTAATGCCAATACTGGGGGGACTGGGGGGACTGGGGGAGGACATCAGCATCCTGAGCCGGATCCTGTTGTAGATCCAGATCCTATTCCTCCCACGGATCCGGTCGTAGATCCCACTCCTAACCCCGGCACTGGTAGAGTATTTGCTGTCAATCCTGCGGCCGCCGATATTGTCGGTTTCAATCCCGCTGTGGATAGGTTGGATTTTGGCGATGTGTCGGTGCATAATCTCATCGTTGGTAAAACCAGCACCGGGGAAGTGGCCATCATTAATCCTTGGGCTTGGACTCCTGAGTTTCAAATTATCCGGGGAGTTAGCTTTGATGATTTGACGGCGGCAAATTTTGGCATTGTGCAGAATGAGCATTTACGCCAGGACATTGGCGGTGTCCTCAGTTGGGAATTAGGTTTAGGGGCAAGGAATAGTAATACGGTTTATGTCCGTTCCCATGAGTATGGAGTGCAGGAACGGATTGAAAATTTTAACCCTGCCACCATGAAGTTAAGCTTTCTCTACTACGGCACTAGGGAAAGATTAACCGTTAGCGATACGGCGGAGGGTTTATTAATTGCCACCCAACCCACGGGGCAAACTTTGTTGTTGGTGGGGGTGACCCGCAGTCAATTAATCCCGGCTAACTTGGAATTTCACCATGACCAGGTGGTGGAAGACCGCCTAGAGGATGCCTTTGGGGTCACTGTCGAGCAAGTTACCGTTGTTAGTCGCACTGGTTTGGCCACTCCCCAGGGGCCAGCGGGACAAATTACCGATGGTCATCAGAGTAGGCCCGGTAATGGTTTAACTCCCATTGGTGGTGGGGAATTTAGCGGCGGTGCTGGGGGCCATGGCAGTGGTGATGACCACAATCACCATGATCATGACCACGGCGGGGATATGGACCATGGTTCTGACCCCAGTGATGGCATGGGGGGAGGCACTACCAATCCTCCGGTCACCGATCCGGTTACGCCCCCACCCCCCAATCCTGTTTCTCCCACTAGTCCTTTCACTGTCACGGTGGGAGGTAATCGTTGGTGGAATGGTTTTACGGCGGAGTTGACTGTAACTAATGTTTCGGGAAGTCGGTTAAATAATTGGAGCTTTACCTTTGACACGGTACATAAAATTTCCGGTAGTCCCTGGGGAGCCACTGTCCAAGGCACGGATTTAGGGGGAGGCATTACCCGTTATGTGGTTACCGGCAGTGAATGGGCCACTTCTATCGCCCCTGGCAGTTCTGTCAAAGTTGGCTTTAACGGCACCCAAGGAACGGCGATCGCCAACGACGGGGCCTTAACCGCAGATTTACTCTTTCTCGGTGGCGGTATAGTTGGTCAACCCAGCACTGGCTCTGGTGGTAATACTGGAGGAACTCCCACTAATCCCAATTCCCCCACTGACCCCATTAATCCTAACCCCAATCCTGTTGATCCCGTCGATCCCCCGGCGATCGCCAATGGGGACCATAATTACGGCGAAGCGTTGCAAAAATCTTTCCTGTTTTACGAAGCCAACCGTTCTGGAGACTTAGACGAAGCCACTAAACGCATAGATTGGCGGGGAGATTCTGGTTTAAGGGATGGTCGGGATGGCATTTATTTTGGTGGACAAAGTAGCGGTAATTTACAAGCAGGTTTAAGCCTGGATTTAACCGGTGGTTATCATGATGCGGGGGACCACGGCAAATTTGGTCTACCCCTAGCTTCAACATTAACCACCCTGGCCTGGGGCGGTGTGGAATTTACCGACGGTTACCAAACCAGTGACCAAATGGACGATCTCCTTGCAACCATACGGTGGGGGACGGATTATTTGCTCAAAGCCCACATTACCAACGCCAATGGAGAGACAGTGTTTTTTGTCGCCCAGGTGGGTAACGCTTCAGCAGATCATTCCCTCTGGAGTGCTCCGGAAAGCCAAACCATTGCCCGGCCAGCCATGGCAGTTACCCCCAATAAACCCGGTTCCGATGTGGCGGCGGGGTCAGCAGCGGCCCTGGCGTCTGCTTCCATTCTTTTCCGAGAAGCGGGAGATTTTGCCTATGCGGATGAATTATTAGTCAATGCCCAATCTTTATACCGATTTGCGGACACCTACCGGGGTAAATATTCCGACTCCATCCCCGAAGTGCGGAACTATTACAATTCCTGGAGTGGCTATGAAGATGAGTTGGCCTATGGGGCGGCGTGGTTGTCCCGGGCGGTTAATAGTGCAGGGGGCGATGGTTCTGCCTATCTGCAAAAGGCGTTAAACATTTACAACACTGATATTGGTGGGCTGAGTCGAGGGTGGACCCACAATTGGGACGATGCCTCCTATGGTGTGGCGGTAATATTAGCCCAAGACACCGGTAATCAAGCGATTAAACAAGATGTGACCCGCTGGCTAGATGCTTGGGTCAATGGCACCGATGGGGTGCAAATCACTGACGGCGGTTTGCGGTTTATTAGCCAATGGGGTTCCCTACGCTACGCGGCCAATACGGCAATGCTGGCAGCGGTCTATTCCGACGGCTTAACCGATCCCACTGGTAAGTATGCCCAGTTAGCCCAGGACACAGTGGACTATATTTTAGGCAGTAATCCCCGCAATGCTAGCTATATGGTGGGTTACGGCAATGATTTTCCCCAACAGCCCCACCATCGGGCAGCTTCGGGAGTGGGCTGGGACGGTTTCCGCAACGGCTTGCCCAATGAGCATATTTTGTTCGGTGCTTTGGTGGGCGGTCCCACTGCGGCCAATGACTTTAGTTATAACGATTCCCGAGATGACTACATCAGCAACGAAGTGGCCATTGATTACAATGCAGGCTTAACGGGAGCATTGGCTTGGTCGGTGGAACAGTTTGGGGGTAATCCCCTCACGGCGGCCCAGTTGAATGCTTTACCTGGTATTTCAGTGCCCCAAGGGATGTAGGAAAACAAGCTCAGAATGCTGCGGGGAGAAGGGCAACTCCCCACCATCCCCAAATTTTTGCTGGCGATAAATATTTTTCGGTTTAATTGTTCACAAAGCTTTTTGAATTTGAGTTTGTAGAAATTTATTGGCTGGTAATGCTTTTCTGCCCCCCTGCAAGACTTCATTGATCCTTGCCTATGCCATCAATATCATTGGTCAATAATGATAATGATTGACTAAAACATGTTTAACAAAATTTAACGCATATGCTAAATGCGTAAACTGCATATGCCTTGGCTGAGTGTAATTTACGTTACAAATTTTAACGAAACGGGAACCCTATATTGATCTCTACTGTTATCTGGCTTGAAGCGTTGTGGCTAATAAATTTGAGACCGTTAAGGCAACCAAAGATGGTTTGGCTGTCCGGGCTGAGTTGGAGCATTTTGCCCAGATTGGTTGGGAAAATATCCCCGAAGAGGACCGGGATCTGCGCTTGAAGTGGTTAGGCATTTTTTTCCGCCCTGTCACCCCCGGCGAGTTTATGCTCCGTTTTCGTATTCCCCACGGCTTGCTCACCAGTCAGCAATTACAGGTCATTGGCGACATTATTAACCGCTACGGCGATCGGGGCAATGGAGACATCACCACCAGGCAAAATTTGCAGATCCGGGGCATCAAAATTGAAGATATTCCCGATATTTTTAGCAAGCTGGAAAGCTGTGGTCTAACCTCGGTCCAGTCCGGCATGGATAATGTCCGTAACATCACAGGCTCTCCGGTGGCAGGGTTGGAAAAAGATGAATTGATTGATACCAGAGATCTGGTGCAACAGGTACAGGACATGATCACCAATGGTGGTCGGGGCAATCCGGAATTCACCAACTTGCCCAGGAAGTTTAACATTGCCATCGAAGGAAGCCGGGATAATTCTGTCCACGCAGAAATCAACGACGTAGCGTTTGTCCCAGCCTATCGGGAGGGAATTCTCGGTTTTAACGTGGTGGTGGGGGGCTTTTTCTCTTCCCGTCGTTGTGAAGCCGCTATTCCCCTGGATGCTTGGGTGCAACCGGATCAGCAGGTGGTGGATCTGTGCCGAGCTATTTTGGAAGTCTATCGAGACCATGGTCTGCGAGCTAACCGTCAAAAGTCCCGCCTAATGTGGCTAATTGATGAGTGGGGGGTGGCTAAATTCCGGGAAGAAGTGGCCGCTAAGTTGCCTTTCCCTCTGTTAACAGCGGCTCCTAAGGACGAATTAGATTGGGATAAGCGGGATCATTTAGGGGTTCATCCCCAGAAACAAGCCGGGTTAAATTACGTGGGTCTCCATGTGCCGGTGGGCCGTCTCTATGCCAATGACTTTTTTGAACTCTCCCGTTTAGCAGATACCTATGGAAGTGGGGAGGTGCGGCTGACAGTGGAACAGAATTTAATTTTGGTCAATGTCCCCGACGAAAAACTAGAGGCCTTGTTGGCGGAACCGTTATTAACTAAGTTTCGAGTTGACCCCCACAATCTGCAACGGTCAGTGGTGTCCTGTACGGGGGCGCAGTTTTGCAAGTTTGCCTTGATTGAAACAAAAAATCGAGCTTTGGCCATGGTGGCGGCTTTGGAAAAAGAGTTGACGGTGCCCCAACCGGTGCGGATCCACTGGACTGGATGTCCCAATTCCTGTGGCCAACCCCAGGTGGCGGACATTGGCCTAATGGGCACCAAGGTGCGGAAAGATGGCAAAACGGTGGACGGAGCAGACGTTTATCTGGGGGGAAAAGTGGGTAAGGATGCCCATTTGGGTACCTGTGTCCATAAGAGTATTCCCTGTGATGAACTTCAGCCTTTGTTAGCTCAGATTTTGATTGAACAATTTGGCGCGGTGCGGCGTTGATTTTAGGATTCTAGTCCTAGTTAGTTCCCCCATCGTTAACGTCCCCAGATTTATCAACCGTAATACCCTGTGGGAGTTTTCCGCTGGGAATCCCATGGCGTTGAACTCTGCTGGGCTAGCAATGGTTCGTGGATAGGTAGGTAACTTACTCACCGAAAAAATAATTCCATTGAACTGAAATTATTGGATCACATTTAATTACAACTAATTACAAGGAAAAACCCATGGCTGGCACTGAAATTTCCGCTATCACCACAAAACTGCTGGAAGCAAAAAAAGCAAAGGGAATCACGTTTGCTGATTTAGAACAATTGCTCGGACGGGATGAAGTCTGGATTGCTGCTGTGATTTATCGACAGGCCAGTGCCTCCGTTGATGAGGCGGAGAAACTTCTTCACTGCCTGGGTTTGAGCGATGATCTTGTGCCCGAACTGACTGCTCCTTCGATTAAGGGTTTGGGGCCGGTTGTGCCCACAGATCCCCTCATTTATCGCTTTTATGAGATTATGCAGGTCTATGGCATGCCCATGAAGGAAGTAATCCATGAAAAATTTGGGGATGGTATCATGAGTGCAATCGATTTTACCCTCGATGTTGAGAGAGAAGTGGACCCCAAAGGCGATCGGGTTAAAGTAACGATGAATGGTAAGTTTTTACCCTACAAAAAATGGTAATGGGAGACCATCGCAATGATTTCCGTTGCCGCCGCCGTTGAAATTATCCAAGCCCATTGGCCAGATTTTGGTGATACTGCCATTGATATTGATGGTAGCTATGGGGCAATTTTGGCGGAATCTATTGAAGCTGACCGAGATTATCCCCCCGGCGATCGGGTGATGATGGACGGAGTTGCCTTAGCTTGGTCGGAATACCACCAGGGCCGTCGTCAGTTTAAGCTTTTGGGAACGGCGGCCGCCGGGACTCCGCAATCTAGTTTGCCAGACCATGGCGGTTGCTTAGAGGTGATGACCGGGGCGTTGTTGCCCCAAAATTGTGATTTGGTTATTCCCTACGAAGAGGTGGCGATCGCCGATAATCAGGTAAAAATTATTAATCCTCGGCAGAGAGAACCAGGGGAATTTGTTCACCCCAAGGCTAGTGATTGTCAATCAGGAAAAGTTATTTTAGAGACTTACTCTAAGTTAAATGGCCCCACCTGGAATATTATTACTTCCTTTGGAAAAACTAAAGTTAAAGTTAAACAAAAGCCCCGCATCCAAATTATTTCTACCGGGGATGAATTGGTAGAAATTACTCAAAAGCCAAAAATTCATCAATTACGTCGCTCTAACATTTATGGGCTCCAAGTATCTTTGCAAAGCCGAGGGTTTCAAAACGTAAATTTGACCCACTTAGCTGATGATAAAGAAGTAATTATTCGCCATTATCAAAAGGCTAAGCTGGAATATGGAGTTTTGATTTATTCCGGTGGTATTTCTAAAGGAAAATTTGATTATTTACCAGAAGTCTGGTCCCAATTGGGGGTAACTAAATATATCCATGGTGTGGCCCAAAAGCCTGGTAAACCAATGTATTTTGGTATTGATCATCGGAGTAAAACTGTTATTATTGGTCTGCCAGGAAATCCAATTTCTAGCCTTGTTTGTCTACATCGATATTTTTTGGATAGTGCTCCAATCTACGCCCAGCTAACTAGGGATTTTACTTTTAAAAAAGATTTAACCTATTTTTTACCTGTTAAGCTGAGTTACACTCCCCAAGCAGTGATTAAAGCTGAGCCACTGCCAGTCAAAAACTCTGGAGAATTTATTGCCCTAGCTGACAGTGATGGCTTTTTGGAATTACCCCAACATCAAGCATCTTTTCAGGCTGGAGAATGTTTTCCTTTTTATGCCTGGTAGAATTAGCCTTGCCCATGTCCCAGACTTTAGTTGATAATTACGGCCGTCGCATTCGTAAATTGAGGGTTTC
This sequence comes from Synechocystis sp. CACIAM 05, assembly GCF_010222815.1. Classification (GTDB taxonomy): domain Bacteria; phylum Cyanobacteriota; class Cyanobacteriia; order Cyanobacteriales; family Microcystaceae; genus Synechocystis. The sequence continues at coordinate 2,742,050 of NZ_CP019225.1, forward strand.
CCTCACGGATCAGTGTAATTTGCGGTGCCATTATTGTATGCCAGTAGATGCAACATTTCTTGACCAATCAAGCTATTTATCTTATCAGGAATATGCGGAAATTATTGGAGAGTTAATTGCGTTGGGCTTGGAAGAAGTCCGTTTAACGGGGGGAGAACCTTTATTAAGAAGTAATTTTACTGAAATTGTCCGATCTATTGGTCAATTAAAACTTAAAAAGATTGGTTTAACGACTAATGGTATTGTTCTAGATCGACATTTAGATACCCTGGGGGGGAATAATGTTCTGGATTTAAACGTTAGTCTCGATAGTTTAAACGCCAAAACTTTTTCAGAAATCACCCACCGCAATTGCCTTAATACAATTCTTCGTAATCTTGAATTAGCTTCTCGTCAGGGATTTAAAATCAAACTTAACACTGTAGTAATGAGGGGAATTAATGACCGTGAAATTTTTGATCTTATTGAATATGCTAAGCGATGGGAAATGGAAATTAGATTTTTGGAAATTATGCGTATTGGATATGCCTGTCGACACCAAGAAAAAACGTTTATTTCTGCCCAAGAGTTACTGGCAAAAATCCAGCAAAAATATAGCCTAAAACCGATCCAATCGGCCTTAGATGCTACGGCATTTCGTTACAGCACTAGTTGTGGAGGCATAATCGGTTTTATTGCCTCCGAATCCCAGCCATTTTGCGGTCATTGTTCCCGTTGGCGGTTATCGGTAGATGGCACTCTAAGGGCTTGTTTACTTAAAAATGAAGGGATCAATATTCGTAACTTTTCATCCTTGGAACGCCAACATGTTTATCAGCAATTATTGGGGATGAAGCCCTATTTGCGTCCCCCTGAAGTTAGCCACGCTATGCATCAAATTGGAGGATAAATGTTTACCCATCTTGACGAAAATCAACAGCCCCGTATGGTGGACATTAGTCAAAAAGTAGCTGGCGATCGCCGGGCGGTGGCCCAGTGCATAGTGCAGTTGCCCAAGGCCATCAAAGATTACTTAACAGGACAGGAAATTTTTCTTAAGAAAGGACCAGTTATTCAGACAGCAATAATTGCCGGCACTATGGCAGTGAAAAAAACAGCGGATCTGATTCCCTTTTGCCACACTTTACCAATCCATGGCTGTAAATTTGATATTAGTATTGTTGATCAAAAGCAAGATTGTTTAGAAATAATTTTACAATGTGCCGTTAAAACTAATTATAAAACTGGCGTGGAAATGGAAGCCCTTTGTGGGGTTTCAGTGGCAGCATTAACCATTTACGATATGTGCAAATCCATCAGTTCAGAAATTATCATCAAAAATACTAAATTAATCGAAAAAACTGGTGGTAAAGCTGATGTTACCCAAACGCCCCTTTACGGTTTAGTGTTGACCGGGGGAAAAAGTAGACGCATGGGGAAAGACAAAGCTTTAATTAATTATCAAGGGCAACCCCATGGGCAATATATTTATGATTTGTTGGCAAAATATTGCGAGCAAGTTTTCTTGTCTGCCCGTCCTGGTCAGTGGCAAGGAACACCGTTAGAAAATTTACCTACCCTAGTAGATAGGGGAGAAAGTGTGGGGCCGATGTCGGGAATTTTAACGGCTTTGCAGAGCTATCCTGGGGTTAATTGGCTCATTATTGCCTGTGATTTAGCCTATATCAATAGTACGATAGTGGAAAAACTAATTGCCCAGGCTCGCCAAGATTTGGTGGCAACTTGCTACGAAAATGCGGATCAAGGTTTTCCCGAAGCTCTCTGTGGTTTTTATACTCCCCTTGCTCTACAGTTATTTACTAAAGCCCAAAATATTGGTTTACATTGTCCAGTTAAAATTTTACAAATGGCAGATTGTCAGCTGATTAAACCGGATAATTTATTTGATATCGCTAATATTAATAGTCCTGAAGATTATGGCCAAATCAATTAAACTCAGATATTTTGCTTCTCTCCAAGAACAGGCTAAGGTTGCAGAAGAAAGTTTAGTAACAAAGCTAAATACCTACCAAGAACTTTATGATTCCTTGGCTGAACGTCATGGTTTTAATTTATCCTCATCCCAAGTTAAAGTGGCGGTTAACGACGAATTTACCACCATGGAAAATACAATTTTAGACCAGTCTACTGTTGTGTTTATCCCCCCCGTTGCTGGGGGTTAATTTCCATGGCTTTAGCTTTATTTGACATTAGCGATCAACCAATCAATACCCAACCTTTAATTTCAGCTTTACAGTGTGGCCAAGCTGGAGCCCTGGTAACTTTTGCTGGTTGGGTCAGAAACCACAATGACGGTAAACAAGTCAACTCTTTGGAATACCAAGTTTATCGGGAGTTAGCCATCAGCGAGGGTTTTAAAATTATTGCTGAAGCTAAAGAAAAATATGATCTCCACCAGGCGATCGCCGTCCATCGTAGTGGCCATTTAAAAATTGGTGAAACCGCAGTATGGGTGGGGACTGTGGCTAGCCATCGCCAAGCTGCTTTTCAAGGTACTCAGTATGTTATTGACCAAATTAAACTGAGATTACCCATTTGGAAAAAGGAACATTACCTCGATTATCCGGCCACATGGGTTTATTGTTGCCATCACCATGGCAATTAGATTACTAACCTAAACATCTGGTTAGACGGAGATTCATAGCACTAATTAATGGTACTGATTTGGTTTAATAACGATAATTATCCGGTGGGAATTGGTAATTTTAGTGACCCTTTTTCGCTAGGATAATTAAAGTAAAATAACTCAAGGGTAATATTGATCATGGCTAATACAACTAAGGGAGCCGATGCCATTGACCAGGCGATCGCCGCTGGCATTGATTTTGATGGCAGTGCCATTCCCGAAGCCAAGCTGGAACTCTATCATCAGGTGATGGGCTTGGAAGCAGGTCGGCAACGCAGTGGGGTCAGTAATACCATGCGCTCCCGCATTGTCCGCATTGGAGCCAAACATATTGCCCAGGCAGAACTAGACCAAAAACTAATTGACGCTGGCTTTGCACCCCTCAAGGATAAAGAAATTGCTTTTTTCTATGGCGCTAAGTAGGCTACTTTGCGCCTGAGCAGAGTAGCTATCTTGACTCTTGGCTAACTAAGCCCACAGTCCATTGTCACCCTGCAGAGTTTGGGACCTTTAGTGAAAATTTTCTCATGTTATCTTGATAGGTAAAATCAGGCTAGGTGAACTGAGTTTGTGGGTCGACTATGTTAGCAAGGGTTTGGAGTGCTTCCCTGTTGGGCATTGATGCCATTAAGGTCGGGGTAGAAGTAGACGTTTCCGCTGGGCTTCCGGCGATCGCCGTGGTGGGGCTACCAGATACGGCCGTGCAGGAATCCAGGGAACGGGTCAAGGCGGCGTTAAAGAATGCGGGCTTTGCTTTCCCCGTGCGGCGCATTGTCATTAATCTCACCCCAGCCGATTTACGTAAAGAAGGCCCCAGCTTTGACTTACCCATTGGCATTGGCATCCTGGCGGCATCGGAACAGGTGGACGCCCAACTATTGGGAGATTATTTGTTTTTAGGGGAAATGTCCCTGGACGGTAGTTTACGGGCGATCGCCGGTGTTCTTCCCATTGCGGCCACAGCGCAAAAAATGGGCTTAGCAGGCATAGTGGTACCGTCGGGCAACGCCTTGGAAGCCTCCGTGGTGCAGGGCTTAAAAGTCTATGGCTTCGACCACATTAAAGAAGTGGTGGACTTTCTCGGAGCACCAGAAAAATTTACCCCAGTTAATGCCCAGGATGCCAAGCAACAGTGGAACACCTCCCTGCCTTGTTTGGATTTGAAAGATGTGAAAGGGCAATCCCATGGCCGCAGAGCCTTAGAAATTGCCGCCGCCGGAGGCCATAACTTGATTTTTGTCGGCCCACCAGGCAGTGGGAAAACCATGTTGGCTCGTCGTTTGCCTGGTATCTTGCCGCCGCTCCAATTTGAAGAAGCGTTGGAAGTGTCCCAAGTCCATTCTGTGGCAGGGTTACTGAAAGAACGGGGACAATTAATCCGTCAGCGTCCTTTTCGCAGTCCCCACCATTCCGCCTCTGGTCCTTCCTTAGTGGGAGGGGGGAGTTTTCCTCGGCCGGGGGAAATTTCCTTGGCCCATCGGGGGGTTTTATTTTTAGATGAACTGACAGAATTTAAACGCAATGTGTTGGAATTTTTGCGTCAACCCTTGGAGGACGGGCACGTTACCATTTCCCGCACCAAGCAAACCATCATGTTCCCAGCCCAATTTACCCTGATTGCCAGCACCAATCCCTGTCCCTGTGGTTATTTTGGCGATCCCATTCAAGCCTGTTCCTGTTCTCCTCGCCAGAGAGAAATGTATTGGTCTAAGCTTTCTGGCCCTTTGATGGACCGCATTGATCTACAGGTGGCAGTTAACCGTCTTAAGCCAGAGGAAATGACTAGCCAAGGCCAGGGAGAAAGTTCAGAACCAGTGCGACAAAGAGTAGCCAAGGCCAGGGCAATGGCGATCGCCAGATTTAGTAAAGATGCAAAAATTAGTTGTAATGCCGAAATGCAGGCGGGGCAATTGCGTCAATTTTGCCAGTTGGATGAAAACTGCCGTCAACTGCTGGAAGGAGCGATCAAAAAACTGGGGCTCTCCGCCCGGGCGATGGACCGCATTTTGAAAGTATCCCGCACCATCGCTGACCTAGGGCGATCGGAGCATATCCAAGCATCTCATCTGGCGGAAGCTATTCAATACCGCACCCTAGATAGGTTCACTTAAACAATAAAGCTAGCTTTTTTTGCGTATATTCAAATAATTTACCAATATCTACTTAGTCATCATCAGACTAGCGAGCACTTTTAAACAATCTTAGGAGATCGAGACATGGATGGCCTGACCCTGACTAAAAAAAGTGGATAAAGCACAATAATGCGGATTCTCATTTTAAACCCACCCCACCCGGCCATTGGTAGCCGAATTCCAAAGGAACAACTGCCACCTCTGGGGCTTTTAAGTATTGGTGGCCCATTGTTGGATGCTGGCCATGATGTTACTCTGCTCGATGCTGAATTTGGTCCACTTACAGATAATGAAATCGTAGAACAAGTTTGCGCTCATTGCCCACAATTACTTTTGATTGGGCATTCTGGATCAACTTCTGCCCATCCCATCGTTTGCCGCCTAACGTTACTTTTACGTAAACGATTGCCAAACTTGATAATTGTTTATGGTGGTGTTTTTCCGACTTATCATTTTCATGACATCCTAACCAAGGAACTCCAAATTGATTTTATTGTTCGAGGTGAAGGTGAAGCTACTGTTGCCAAATTGATAGCCGCCCTTGAAAATCATAATGATTTAAATAAAGTAGATGGTATTGCCTTCCGTCGCGACGAACAAATTATTGAAACGCCGCCTGCTCCGATGATTCAAGACCTTGATGTCTATCGTGTGGGCTGGGAACTCGTAGATTTGAAAAAATACAGCTATTACGGCGGCAAACAGGCCGTGGTTATCCAGTTTTCCCGGGGTTGTCCCCATTTGTGTAACTATTGCGGACAAAGGGGATTTTGGGCCCGTTGGCGACATCGTGATCCTAAAAAAATTGCCCAGGAAATTGCCTGGCTCCATCGAACTCACGGCGTACAATTATTTAATTTAGCGGATGAAAATCCAACGGTAAATAAAGCCATTTGGCAAGATTTTTGCGAAGCCATCATTGCCGAAAATATATCCATAACTATTATCGGTTCAACTCGAGCAGATGATATTGTACGGGATGCCGATATTCTACATCTTTACCGCAGGGCAGGAGTCGAGCGATTTTTGTTAGGTATGGAAAATACAAATGAAGCTACGCTCAAGCACATACGAAAAGGAAGTAAGACAAGCACTGATCGTGAAGCAATTCGATTATTAAGACAGCATAATATTCTCTCCCTTGCCACTTGGGTAACGGATTTTGAAGAGGTTAGAGATCGTGATTTTATTCAGGCTTTAAAGCAGTTACTGTATTACGATCCCGATCAAATTATGTCGTTGTACGTTACGCCCCATCGTTGGACTAGTTTCTATAGCATTGCATCGGAAAGGCATGTCATCCAACTTGATCAAACCAAATGGGACTATAAGCACCAAGTTTTAGCAGCTACCCATATGCCTCCCTGGCGAATTTTTCTGTGGGTAAAGTTGATTGAAATTTTGCTACAAACTCGACCGAAAGCCCTATGGCGTTCATTGTTTCAACCAAATAAAGCTTCGCGACGGGGAATGTATTGGTTTACCCTGATGGGTCGTCGCGTTTTAGTACATGAGCTGATTAATTTTTTCTTTGGCGATCGCCGAGTGAAAAATGGCCCCACACTACAGGAATTTTGGGGAATGCCACAAGAACATCAAGAAATTCCCTTGAGTACTGATTCTAAATAGGTAAAAACGGTCAGAACATTTTTTGCTTAGCTTATGGATAGGTAGATTTTGTAAATCTCTCCGTAAAACAAGGACGCAGACTCCTTTTGGACAATCAGGATAGTCTTCTGCGACTTCAGCTTGTTTCACCTCCGTCATCAGGTCAGCTTCCAAAATGTCGTCCCCAGCCAGTTCATTGTAGCCACGCCATTGGCGATCGCCAGTTTCTTATGGGAGCAAGGTGGGGCTAACCGCACCGTCCCTAGGTCATTCAAGCCCTTTGCCTATCCCCTGGACAGCTTGCAGAAATCCTGGCCGCTCGTTACAATCCTTCAAAATATTCTCACTTTGTAAGGGATAATGGATAAAACTTGACTCTGTCTGTCTTGTTCGGTTAACACAACCTATAGACAAGGGTTTTATTTACCCAACGCAGAATAAAAATTAAAACGTCTTTAAGACACAAAACACTATTCGTTACTAGAAGGAGCGTCAATGGGACTACCTTGGTATCGCGTTCATACAGTTGTCCTGAATGATCCAGGGCGACTCATCTCTGTCCATCTAATGCACACTGCCCTAGTGGCTGGCTGGGCTGGATCCATGGCTCTCTATGAGTTGGCCATTTTTGATTCCAGCGATGCTGTGCTTAACCCCATGTGGAGGCAAGGCATGTTTGTTTTGCCCTTCATGGCCCGCCTCGGTGTCACCAGTTCCTGGAATGGCTGGAGCGTCACCGGAGAAACTGGTTTGGATCCCGGTTTCTGGTCCTTTGAAGGGGTAGCTGCTGCCCACATCGTTCTATCTGGTCTGTTGTTCCTAGCCGCCGTATGGCACTGGGTATTTTGGGACCTGGAATTATTTGTTGACCCCCGTACCGGTGAATCCGCATTGGATTTGCCCAAAATGTTTGGTATTCACCTCTTCTTGTCTGGTTTGCTCTGCTTCGGTTTTGGTGCTTTCCACCTCACCGGCGTTTGGGGCCCTGGCATGTGGGTATCCGACCCCTATGGTCTGACGGGCCACGTACAGCCAGTGGCACCGGAATGGGGACCAGCTGGCTTTAACCCGTTTAACCCCGGTGGGGTAGTGGCTCACCACATTGCTGCTGGTATTGTCGGTATCATTGCCGGTCTTTTCCACCTTACGGTACGGCCCCCTGAGCGCTTGTATAAAGCCCTCCGCATGGGGAATATTGAGACCGTATTGTCCAGTAGTATTGCCGCTGTATTTTTTGCCGCTTTCGTCGTGGCCGGTACCATGTGGTACGGTAATGCCACCACCCCCATCGAACTCTTTGGCCCCACCCGTTATCAGTGGGATAAGGGTTATTTTCAAGAAGAAATCCAACGCCGGGTTGATAGCCAGTTAGCAGAAGGAGCTTCCCTATCTGAAGCCTGGTCCACCATCCCTGAAAAGTTGGCTTTCTACGATTACGTCGGTAACAGCCCCGCTAAAGGTGGTTTGTTCCGTACCGGCGCCATGAACAGTGGTGATGGCATTGCCCAGGAATGGATTGGTCACCCTATCTTCAAAGACAAAGAAGGTCGGGAACTGGAGGTACGGCGTATGCCTAACTTCTTTGAAACTTTCCCCGTCATCATGACCGATGCGGATGGTGTAGTCCGGGCGGATATTCCCTTCCGTCGTTCCGAGTCTAAGTTTAGTGTGGAACAAACCGGTGTTACGGTCAGCTTCTACGGTGGTGCTTTAGACGGTCAGACCTTCACTAATCCCAGTGATGTGAAGAAGTTTGCCCGGAAAGCTCAGTTGGGTGAAGGCTTCGACTTCGATACGGAAACCTTCAACTCGGATGGCGTATTCCGCACCAGTCCCCGGGGTTGGTTCACCTTTGGCCACGCTGTCTTTGCCTTGCTCTTCTTTTTTGGTCACATCTGGCATGGTTCCCGGACTCTGTTCCGTGACGTATTTGCTGGGGTTGATCCTGGTTTGGAAGAACAAGTGGAATTTGGTGTGTTTGCTAAGGTTGGTGACCTTTCCACCCGGAAAGAAGCCTAGGTGCTTCTTGCACAGCTTTTAACCACAGCTTAAGTCTTGGGAGTTATCTATTTTTGTCGAGCTAACTCAATCAAAACTTAAAGTTTACAGAAACTATTTTTAAAGCGATTTCTTCTACAGGGGAAGTCGCTTTTTGTTGCTTTTTTAGAGTTATTAATAACCTTACCAGTGTGCTATGATGCCAGGGTCAAAGCCCCTGGTAAGCAATTGAAATTAGTTGCTTTTACTAATTTTTAACATCCCTTAATTATCACCATGGTCGAATTAACTGAAAATCACTACAACCTACAACAGGAACTGGCCGATGCCCTCCAAGCCCTGGGCCGTAGTATTCATTCTTTGGAAAGGGACATAGTTATTAGCCATTGTGAAATTAATGCCGACCATGGGGTGGGGGTTTTACTGCAAAGGCTTTTTTCCAACTCAGATGAGCTATTGACAATTCGCTCCCATGATCTTTACGGAGGGCAACAGGAGTTTGGCGATCGCCATTTTTTAGTTGCGGGAAATAATTTCACCACCATCGCCCAGCAAGTGCAGTGGCTGTTGCACCATTACACTCCCCGAAGACTGTTATCGGTGCCCTATTTTCCAGAGGATTACCGAATTTCCATTGCCCTCAAGCGTTTGTACAACTGTCCATTATGTGTTTTCATTATGGACGATCAAAATATTTACTCTCCCCAGGTGCCCGATAGTTTAGTAGGTGAACTATTGTATCGTGCTGATATTTGCTTGGGCATTTCCCGTCCCCTCTGTGATGCCTACGAAGCTAAATTCAAGCGTAAATTCTGGTTTGTGCCTCCGGTGGTGCAGGGGGATTTAATCCAAACTGAATTTCCCCAGGGTCGGGACCGATCGCCGGATGGGCGCCGGGGAGTCATGATTGGCAATGTCTGGAGTCAACAATGGTTAGACCAACTGCGGCCCTTGTGTCGGGCTACGGGGGTCAAAATTGATTGGTATGGCAACCCCAACCGGGATTGGCTTAATTTTACTGAAGCGGAGTTGAAAGAAGATGGGATTAACTTTAAGGGGTTTGTGCCGGAAGATGAGTTGATCTCCATCCTACGAAACACCAATTTTGCGGTTATTCCCACAGGGACTTCTGACCAAAGCGGTGATCGCCCGGAGTTGACAAAATTAAGCCTGCCTTCCCGCAGTTGCTTTATCACCGCCACCGCTAACTTACCAATTCTAGTTGTGGGTTCCCCTGAAAGTGCCGTGGCCCAATTTGTCCAGAGTCAGGGCATTGGTGCTGTCTGCGACTATCAAGCGGAGGATTTTCGCGAAAAAATTGATTATTTGTTGGAACATCAACAAACTATCCGCCAACGGGCCTTTAGACTAGGGCAAAACCTCAACGCTGATGGTATTGCCCAATGGATTTGGGATTCCCTTGCTCAAGGCGAAGCTATGGATGCCCGTTTTGAAGCCCAACAAAAACCAGCCAAGATTACCAATGCCAGTGTGATCATTACCCCCAACGAAGTTACCTATCGCCACGGCACAGGGGCTTTGATCAAACGGGTGTTTTCCAATGATGCCCAAATTATCTCTGTTCGCTCCGATAATCACTACGGTGGAGAGCATAGTTTTGGCTTGGAATCCTACTATTTACCCCAACGAGGCTGGAGCCGTAAGCAAGTTTTCACCAATATTGCCCATATTTTCGCCGACCACGAAGTTAGTCGCATTTTTTGCGTACCCTATTACAGCGAGGACGTGCTAACGGCGATCGCCATTAAGGAATTATTTGGGGTGCCAATGGGAATCTGGATTATGGACGACCAAAACATCAGAGCTAATAATATTCCCGACGCTTTGATGGAGGAGTTTTTACAAAAAGCGGATGTAAGGTTTGCTACACACCCCGAACTAAGGGATGCCTACGAAAACAAATTTGGCTTAAAGTTTTGGATCCTACCGGCGGTGGTGCCCCAAGATTTAATTAAAACGGAGATATTCCAGCCCCTAGAGGAAAATTGCCAACAACAACGGGGCGCTCTCCTGGGTAGTATCTGGAGCCAACGGTGGTTTGCTGATCTCTGCCACAGTGTTAAGGAGGCTGGTGTGCAATTGGATTGGTACGGCAACTCCAAATATTATTGGCTAACGGAATCCGAACAGGAGTTACAAGGGAAAGGTATTTATCCCCAAGGACTTTTTCCCGAAGATAAATTAGTGGAAAAACTGAAGGAATATCCTTTTGTGGTGGTTCCCACCGGCACCATGGATGAGCGGGATGATCAACCCCAACTGTCCCAACTTAGTTTACCGGGACGGATCTTGTTTGCTCTGGCCACATCCAACACCCCAGTGATTTTAATGGGAAGTGAAAAAACTTCCGCCGCCAGTTTTATTAAACGTTTTCAGATTGGCGTGGTTTGTGACTATACCCCAGAAAGTTTTGGGACCGCGGTGGCCGAAGTATTAGACCCCCAACGTCAAAGGGTTATCAGGGAAAATGCCGTGGCAGCAGCGGAAAAATTTAGTGATCGCAATATTGATACTTGGATTTGGGATTCCCTAGCTGAAGGTCAAGCTGTGGATGCACGTTTTGAAGCTCAAACGGCCAAGATCATCGATGCCAGTGTGGTTATCACCGCTAGTGAAGTCAACTATCGCCATGGGACAGGGGCTTTGGTCCGACGAGTGTTCCCCAACGATGGACAAATTATTTCTGTGCGCTCCGACAATCATTACGGCGGTGACCATAACTTTGGACTTGAGTCTTACCATCTTCCCCAGCGAGGCTGGAGCCGTAAGGAGGTTTTCAGCAATATCACCCATATTTTCGCTGACCATGAAGTTAGTCGGATTTTTTGTGTCCCTTATTACACCGAAGATTTGCTGACGGCGATCGCCATTAAGGAATTATTTGGGGTGCCCCTGGGCATTTGGATTATGGACGACCAAAATATTAGAGTCAACAATATTCCCGATGCCCTAATGGAAGAATTTTTGCAAAAGGCGGATGTGCGCTTTGCCACTCACCCAGAACTGCGGGGTGCCTACGAAAACAAATTTGGTTTGAAGTTTTGGATTTTGCCAGCAGTGGTTCCCCACAAGTTGATTAAAACGACAGTGTTTGAGCCCCGACGGGAAAACTGTCAACAAAAACGGGGAGCCCTCCTGGGAAGTATCTGGAGCCAACAGTGGTTTGCCGACCTCTGTCACACCATTGAGGAAGCTGGTGTGCAATTGGATTGGTACGGTAACTCCAAATATTATTGGCTAACGGAATCTGAACAGGAGTTACAAGCGAAAGGTATTTATGCTCAAGGACTTTTTCCCGAAGATAAATTGGTAGAAAAACTAAAGGAATATCCTTTTGTGGTGGTTCCCACTGGCACCATGGATGAGCGGGACGACCAGCCCCAGTTTTCTCAACTGAGTTTACCTGGACGGATCTTATTTGCTCTGGCCACATCTAACACGCCAGTAATTTTGATGGGGAGCAAAAAAACCTCCGCCGCTAGTTTTGTTAATCGTTTTCAGATTGGCGTGGTTTGTGACTATACTCCAGAAAGTTTTTTGGCTGCGGTGGTTGAAGTGTTAGACCCCCAACGTCAAAGGGTTCTTAGGGAAAATGCCGTGGCAGCAGCGGAAAAATTTGGTGATCACAATATTGATAGTTGGATTTGGAGTTCCCTTGCTGAAGGGCAAGCCGCCGATGACCGCTTTGAATCTCTATTCCTGCGATCGCCGATTGACTTAGTAAATTTCATTGAGCCTCCAGTGCCCAGCTTTATCTATAAAGATTATACCCAGGTTTACCAAGTGATGCGGCGCTTAAAAGTTAACCATTACCGCCCTGATTTTGTCATGGACGTGGGGGCTTCCCATGGAATTTGGTCCCACACCGCCAGCCAACTTTTTCCTGAAGCACAGTTCATTTTGATTGATCCTTTGATTAACCGCTATGAACAGGCTGCCCGAAATTACTACCTCAAAAATATTCCCAAAGCTAAGTTTTTAGAAATTGCGGTTTCAAACGAATCTGGGCAGCTCAGTTTTCAGGTTTCCTCCGATCTTTATGGTAGTTCCCTTCTCAACCCAGCGGACTTTCGGGACTATGAAACGGAGACAGTAGCAGTTAAAACCCTAGACCAGGTAGCTGAAGAAGAAAATATCCAAGGACGGGGTATTCTTAAACTGGATGTGCAGTTCGCCGAACATATTGTCCTCGCCGGGGCAAAAAATTTCCTCGATCAGGTGGACTTAGTGATAGCAGAACTTTCCTATGCCCGCTACGAAGAAAATGCCCTGGTTTTTTTAGAGATGCTTAATCTCTTAGATCAATTGGGCTTCCGTTATTACGATGAAACTGGTGAATGGCGATCGCCCATTGATGGTACCCTATTGCAAAAAGAAGTAGTGTTCATCCGCCAGGATTTATTAGTGCCTCAAACCAGTCGTAAAATTTAGCCTTCTTTCTTCTAGCTCTTCAAGTTAAGTCCCTTCTATTCCAAGCCTAATTATAATGATCAAACAATTATTAAAAAATAATCGTATCGCTCAGAGAATCAAGGTATTAAAAGATCTTTTCCTACAGAAATTAGATGACCTTCAGGCAAGTGTTGACAAGATCAAAGTAACCACCAATCAGAGCCTGGAAGAAATTAGATTAGAGTTAGAGCAAAAAAATAAAAATATTAATCAGGTTTTGGAAAATCAAGTATTTCTGATTAAGTCTGACCTCGATACAGCTAGAACCATTAAATATTTAGTTGAAAGTGGACAGCAAAGACAAATTATTGTCGAGCAGATGATTAATGCTATCCATCAAGAATTTCAAAGAATTAGGGAAGAATCGGAGAGGGGTAACAGTTATATCCATCAAGATTTTCAGAACATCAGGAGCGAATCCCAGCAAAGTTATCAACTGCTACACCAAGAGTTCCAGGCTGTTTTAGGTAATCTGCAGCATTACCAAGAAATGTTAATCAATAAGTTCTTGGATTTGCAAGAAAATAGCCAACAGCAAGACGTTTTCTTACGAGAAAACTTAACTCAGATTGCCGCCGATGTCCATGATCAAAAATTTAAAGTAGTCACCGACCCCAGCTATTTCCAGGCGATTGACATTGAGTTGATGGTTTATCTCTACTCCTATCTTCCCCACCGACGGGCGATCGATGTAGGCGCCAACCGAGGTGATGTCTCCGCCAGATTGTTACAGACTGGTTACGAAGTTTACGCCTTTGAACCTTTTCCACCAGTATTAGCCAAATTAGAGGAAAGATTGGGACAAAATAACAGTTTCCATGCTCTTAGTTACGCCCTAGGATCCGCCAATGAGACCAGAAATTTGCATCTAGTGGTGGATCAGACGGAAGACAAAATTTTTGATGATGCCAGTTTTTATAGCAGTTTGACTCGCCATTCCCTCACTGAAGGCTTGGTATTCCATGACAGTATTACAGTGGAAGTCAAAACCATCGCTAGTTTGCATGAAGCGGGAACTCTGCCTGATGATATTGGCTTAGTCAAAATTGATACAGAAGGATTTGACCTAGAAGTTATTAAAGGCATGGGAAATTTTCGTTACCCAGTGGTATTGGCTGAATTTTGGGATCCCACTTTCCCCTTTGGGCAAACCGGGGCCATGAATCATCTGGCGGATATGGTACCAGCCATGCGACAAAGGGATTACCGCTGGCATATTATCATCTATCGCATCTGGGGGCAGCACGAGGTCAGTTATTACTGCAACTCGGACTATTCCTTGGAAAACTCTTGGGGCAATGTTTTCTTCTTCCAGGATTACGAAATTTTTAACCAAGCTTTAAAATGGTGCAATTCAGTTATGCCTGCCACCTATTTTGCGGCGTAGTTTGTCTCTCAATATTGAATGGAGCAAAAAAAATTAAATTTATCATTAGTCATAACTAACCAAGTTATCCAGACTTCCAACCTATTTATTGTGTTATCAGTCCCCAAAAACTACCCATGTCTCTTGAAGCTAGGTAAATTCACTACATAAATAAAACTATCCTTATAATGAAAATGAAAAAAAATGAAAAATTTAAGCAATCTTCAAAGATATGTCTTTATCTTACCTATATTAATTATTACAGTGAGTTGGATTTACTTATTTATATCTAGCGGGATTTTTAAAGTAGGATTTAATTATTTTCTAGACGATCACAGCATTCTGCTTGCTCATAGTAAATCTCTAAGTTTTCATGACATTTTTTTTACTCCTTTTGCTACTCTAGTTTCCCCCGAGCAAAAATTAAGATTTAGACCCTTATATGATGTTTTCATTGGTTTCCTTGCTAAAGTATATGGATTAAGACCACTTGTTTGGTACTTGTCATCATGTATTATTGCAATTACAACAAGTCTACTATTTTATCTGATCGGAAGATTACAAAATTTTTCTTATCTTGAATCTATTCTGTTTACTGGACTAATTGTTTTAGGGCCACAAGCTTCTACATATGCAAGGTTCGGAACCCCAGAAACTACTTCAACCTTCTTGATTGCTTTGGCTTTCTTTGTGGCTTCATTAAAGGTTAATCAGAAACACCTTCAATTGTTTTTAAATAGTTTATTTCTTCTGTTTTCAATAGCAGCCTCCCTCAATAAAGAAGCCTGTATTTTAATGTTACCAGCATTAGCTTTCTTTAAAGTTTGGTATATTTCTTGGAAAGAACATAAATCTTTCAAAAAAGCGTTTCTTCAAAAAAAAATAACTGTTTTATTCATGATCGCTATCTTCCTGTTACTCTTAGCCTATATAAAACTAACAAACGTAGGTGGGCCGGGATACGCAGGAATCGATAACAATACTTTTTATATTACTAGTTATATTAACTTATTTCAGGCAAATAAATCAGCTTTTGGTTTAGCGCTAATTACTAATTTTATGTGTGGAATTATCTATTTTCAAAAGATTTGTCATAGTAAGTTCAAGTTAAATGCTAATGTGCTGAAATTTTATGTGTTCTGTGGATTAATCATAATTCCCCAAATGATTTTGTATAGCAAATCGGGACTAACTACACATTATTTACTACCAGCCTCTATAGGAATTTCTTGGTTGACTATTTATCCGCTTAATACAATTACAAAAAAACGTAATTTATACTCTAAAGTAATAGCTTTTATCCTGACAATCATAATTGTGATAGCAATTGGCAATAATTTTATGTGGACTAAACAATATTTTATATATACTACTAAAAGGATCGGTGATATTGAGGAAATGATACAAGATGTTTCAAGCTGTACTGGAAATAACTCTTCATTAGTTATTTTTGCAAATCCTTATACTAATTATGAAATGATCTTCGCTTTTAAAGTAATAAGTGACAAAATTTTTAACAATAATCAAGTTTTTCTTGCTACTTATGGGACTCAAAATTCACACTTTATAACTAATACTATTAATGAGAAAGGATGGCACTTTTTAAATCCTGAAGCCCTTGAAAATATATATAACAATCAAGCTATAACAAGTTTAACTAAAGAAAATTTAGAAGAAATAAAAGGTATAGTTTTAGCAAATGCTAGAGAATTTGAAAGGGATTTTACTCAATTAAAAATAGATGGTTTAAAGCTTGATTTATTTACTTCTAAATATTATGAAAATTTGAATATTCGCTTTTACTGTCGATTATAAGCAAGCACTTATAATGAAGATATATCGCTCTTTCCTGAGTCTGGGAAATAATTTTGGTATCTTACTCCATAAAACACTTACTAGGAAAGAATTTTAGGATTCTTCTAACGTAGAGTACTTTGAAGATTTCCTGACCAGACTAATATAGCAAAGGATGAGATGATTAGGACAGCTCTCTCAACGCTATATCCAATGCAGCAATTAGTGATTCTCCATTACTAATAAATTGAGAAACATAACGTTTTAGTTTCGCCCAGAACTTCTCAATTTTATTCAAGTCCGGTGAATATGGCGGTAAAAATATAACCTCACACCCAGCTTTTACTAACAATTCCTTTATTCTTTCTTTTGGATAGAAGCTTGCATTATCTATGATTAGTATCTGACCTGGTATTAACTCTGGTAGCAACATTTCTTCTATCTACCTGCATACCACTTGGGTGTTACAGTATCCTTCAAATATCATGGGAGCTATTGTCGTTCCATTCCACCACCAACTTATTATGCTGACTCTCTTGGTTCTATGTCCTAATTTAGTCCCCTTAAATCTCTCTGATTTATGACAGTATCCATAGGGGTAGTCCAGGGTATTATGCTAGACCAGCTTGATCCATATAAGTCAATCTTTCCGCCGCATATTGCTTGAGCTCATTTTCAAATTCCTTTCTCGCTTCCTCATCTATTTCCCTGTAAATATAAGTTTTTTTTCTAGTAAAATCTATTTTCTTTAGAGCGTGTTTGAAAAGTAGGGTGAAGAATGGAAAATGGTGAAAAGAATAAAATTTTCACCATAATTAATGATAATTCGAGAATTTTACAGCACGGACATCACTGATAGC
>NZ_CP019225.1:2759076-2894573 GCF_010222815.1 Synechocystis sp. CACIAM 05
CCCCGCCGTTGGGTAGTCGAGCGCACCTTTGCTTGGTTTGGTCGCTATCGTCGTTTAAGCAAGGATTATGAATATTTACCTACCACCAGTGAGACAATGCTCTATGTTGCCATGGTTCATCTCATGCTTCAAAGGCTTGCTTAAAACTTTTCAAACACTTTCTTAAAGCTTGACCTATTCTTGTTTTACTGAGCGGCTCCGGCCATTTCTCCGCCATTTCCCTTTGAGTTAAATGACCATTTTCCTCTGCGAACTCTTTGAATTTATCTAAATCATTTATTTTCGGTTGTGGACCACGATGGTAGTCTGTTACTGGACCCACATTTCCCGTCTGCTTCTTTTTCTTAATCCATAGGTCTAGGGTGTTCCGACTAATGTTTAGTGTCCTACACACCTGGCTTTTTTTCTCACCTCTTTCCACTGCACTTACTGCTTTTTCTCTCAGATCAATACTGTAGGGGACTGGCATTGTTTCTTCCTTATCTTTTTCTTATATTATGTCCTAATCTATTCGATTTTTGCTATAGAAGCGCGATAGATGGTATCTGTTATCCTCCTTCTGTAATTTCTTTACCCTCCCCAAGTCACACAATCCTCTATCCATTACTACTACACTGTTTTTTAGTGTTTCCTGTATTGTTTTATCACCATATTTATTGTCATTATCTTGCCCAAAGTGAATTATTATTCCTCCTGACTCTCCTATCAATAATCTAATGCCACTGAATAGTTTCACCTGATGAAACCCCAGTTTCCACATCATTTTAGTAGTTGCACTAATAATTGTTGAGTCTAAAGGAAATATTTCTAATTTTCCCTCTTCTAGTTTTCGCTTTTTAGATATATTTTTCTTCAGGGACACCATAATTTTTTTAAAATACATCAACCTCCCTTTTTTTAGTTGCTTTAAAGAATGTGGATATGTCGACTTTTTCTTCCCGTAAGTTAAGTCTTTTAAACATATTTCTCATCCCCGTCTGACTCTGGTCTAACACTAATCCTAGCCAGATACTCACAAACTTAAATGTATCTAATACCCAGTAGCCATATTTAGGCAGATAAGACAAATGAACTTTGACGATTTGACTAAAATTTGATACCGTAGCCTTGATTATTTATAAAGTATCTGCCCTTTATTTTACAACTTTAAAGGCCTTTTTACTTTATTTCAGCTATCATTCAACACTTCTACCCCCTATGCTATTACTTCAAGACAACTACTTGTATCTCTCTAAGCTAGGTGAGTTTAAGCAATTGCAAGGGGGAATTGCCGGTTTTTTCATGGAACAAAGTGCTGCCCTCTGGGATGCCTTGCTAAGTTTCCAAAATACTCATGGCATCCATGGCAATATGCTGGAAATTGGAGTTTATAAAGGTCTGTCAGCTTTGATGTCCTCCCTACACCTCAATGAAACAGAGGAATTTGTCCTGATCGATTGCACCCGGTATATTGAAGATGCAGAGGTTAACCTTACTCCTATTTTGGGGCCCAGGGGTAGGTATATCCAGCAACCTTCCTATCAAGTGACAGTGGGTTCCCTCGGTGATTTACGTTCTAGTTTTCGTTGGCTTCATATTGATGGTGAACACACAGGCAGGGCTGTGATCAATGACCTTGAATTGTGTGAACAACTACTGTCAGACGACGGCGTCATAGTCTTGGATGATTTCTTTAATCCAATCTACCCTCAGTTGGCGGAAGCACTATTCATTTTTCTAAATCAAAATCACTTTAAGTTATCGATGTTTCTATGTGGTTGGAACAAGGCTTATCTTGCTCGACCAATGTTTGCTCTTAACTACCGTCATTTCATTCGTCAGAAGTTATCTAATGAACTCCACAGTAGAGAAATTCACCAATTTGTGATTACCAAAACCGCTACTTTAGACGAATCAACCGCTTTTGGTATTTGTGAACAGAGATTTGTAGACAGAGACTACTATGGCTTGGACTCTGACCCTGATTTTTTACCTTAAAGTCAAGCTAGCGTAATTAGTTAAGTTTTTAATTTTCAAAAAAATTGCTATCGAACCCATGCTTTAATATATTTTAACTCATGAATAGGCTGCCGAAAATCATCAATACAAACAATGAGTCTTTTGTCAGTATCTTAGCCCTATTATTTTTTATTGGCATATTTTTTATAACTGCATCCTATAGTGATTTATTGAACTCTGGCTTTCGTTATTTTATTGACGATCATCAGATTCCCGTGATGAAACAAGATCTCGATAATCACGGCTTTTGGGAAACAGTAAAAATATGGATTAATCATGACAGAAGTATGCAGCGATTTCGTCCTTATTTTCAGCTGCAAGTGGTGACCATCACCCAACTCCTGGGAGTTAACTCATTTTTGTGGTTTTCATATATTACTTTGCTGGGAGCTTTTACATCTTTTTTTCTGTTTGCTTTTGGACGAATCTTATTTTTTTCAATCCCGGTTTCTTTATTTTTTCCGGTATCTACCTTGCTAGGAAAACAATCAGAAATTTGGGTTAGGCCAATGATACCCGATGCTCAAGGTATGTTTTTTTTGTCGGCCGCCTTATTATTTATTGGTTTAAGCTGTAATCATAGTAAATATTCAAAAATCAACTCCGTAATTGCTATTATTTTAATTATAATAATGTCCTTGTGTAAGGAGTCTTACATTATCTTTATACCGACTTTAATTTTTCTTAAGGTTTGGCTTTATAGCGATTTTCAAAAAAGTTCCCTGTGGAAATCAATTGATACCAATAAGATTTTTATAGGAGTGTTATTAGCAGCAATGTTTTTAGAGCTTGCCTATATAGTTTTCTTTTTAGGGACTAGCGGTATGGGGTACGCTGGTGTTGACAATGAAACTTTAGATTTATTAGCTATTTTTAGAACATCAAAAGAGTTATTACTACAAAGTTACTTTCTCCAAACCGCAATAAGCACAATAATTCTTTTTATCTTTACACATGTAACTAAACAATCAGTATCAAATACAGCAAAAAAAATAATTCCTTTTATTATTCTGCTCTTCATCTCTCTAATTCCTCAAACTCTAATTTATACAAAATCAGGGATCATAGCTGCTTTTTATCTATTTCCTTTTATTCTTATTTCCACCCTTTTATTGTCTAAGATTTTGTCGTTCATTGGTGATAATTGTAGGTGGCTTGGTGTTTTGTTAGTCTCTTGTTTATTATTTACACTTGTCTTTAATCAATCACCATTAGCTTGGGATATTTATTCCCAACAATCTCAAGAAAAACAATATATGAATGAGCTGATAGACCAAATTGAAATATGCTCAGAGAAACCAGATCCAATTTTAGTGGTTCTTAATCCTAAAGTTCGTTATGAAGTATCAGATGCTCTGCAAAAAGTTCTACGAAGTGTAAAGCATCGAGAACAATTGTTTATTGTTACTTATGGACTAGGAGGAAGTTTATTTTACTCTGATAAATTGGCTGATACTGAAGCCGTGTGGAACTTTTTAGACCCTAAGGCAATCTTGCCCAGCTATAACGGAACATTATTGGATATTCACGACAAAAATACTATTAGGACAATAGTAGTATTTGATAGCTTAGATGATGATTTTGTCAAAAGTAATATAGATTGGTTTTCTCCAAAAGAATATCAAATGAAACGGTTTGATATTAGTCTTGCCCCCAGTACTCTTTACTGCAAAAAATAAATTAACAATTATATATATTACGATCAATTTGTATGATTAACTTTTCCAAAAACAGGACTACCAATTATTTCAAGCACTTCAATGTTCAGTTTATTTTTCCTTATCTTTTTATTATTTTCCTTGTATTTTTTTCTCGTTTTCTTTTCATTAATGATTTTGGACTTTACGAAGATGATTGGGCATTTAGTGGTACAGCTATCTCAAATAATTTAGCCCAAAACTGGATTAGGCTTAGGGCTTCCCTTGGTAGTTTTTGGCAGGGTCGTCCACTCCATATGACTTTTCTTACCTTTATCCCCTTTATCGGGGCAAAACTCGGAGGAATTAGGGCCCTATATTTAATCGGATTTACGATTTTAAGTTTAAATGGTTGTCTTTGGTATTCTTTAGTAAAAAAAATCACAAAAAAGAAAAATGTGGCAATCATTGCTAGTTTACTTTTCGTCCTATATCCTGCCGATACAACATTTGGTCTTTTACAACATTTAATCGGTATACAAACCGCTCTGTTGTTTCTTATCATTGCCTTTCACGTTTACATTTCTTCTTCTGAAAAACATAAATTAAACTATTTTAGTAAGCCAATCAGCTATGTTTTTGCAACCCTATCTCTGCTAAATTACGAAAGCCTATTCTTGATCTTTTTTACTGCCTCCCTGCTTAATAACCCCAAAAGTACGAAAAAAGAAAAACTCTATCATTTTCTAACCTTAACAATAATTCTTGTCATCTATTTGTTTCTCAGAAAATTAGCTGGGGAATCTAGGATAAGTGGGATAACGGGACTTCAGCTTATCCAAAAAGTTATATATCAAGTTTTTTGGGGTCCCTTAATAGCTTTTTATTCGTTTTTCAAACGTCCCATCGAAGTAGTTTCATCCCCAAGGGTAGAGAATATTATCATTTTTTGTATTGGATTAATATTATTTTTTATTGTTCTAAAATATTTATTCAAAAAACAGTTTTCACAAAATAATATTCTAGCAGATTTAAATGTATTTCAAGAATTTTGGAGGTTGTCAGGGACAGGATTACTGATGACTATTCTAGCTTATCCATCTGCATTACTTTTATCTGTTCACGATATCAATGGTCGGGCTTCCCGAGTTCATTTTTCTGCAGCTTTGGGCATTACTTTGACTCTTGTTTGTATTTGGGGTATTGCTTTTTATATTACCCACTTGCATAAATTTTGGCATACATTATTGATTTTATTATTGTCTATCCACCTCAGTTTTTTGTTAACCTTCTCGATTAACGTTCAACAATATTATAAAATGAGTTGGCAATATCAACAGGCTTTTTGGCATGATGTTTTTACCTTAGTTCCTGACATTAAGGAGGGGACAATAATCCTTGTGCAAGCACCCGGCCTGGCCTGGGGTAAGCAAATTCATCCCTTTGACTGGAGCCTACCAATGGTGTTGGAATCAATATATGACTTTCCCGATGATTGGCAATTTCCTCCAAGGATTTACCGCCTTAATTCAAACTTAGTTGAGTCTGAACAGTGGAAGGATAAAATAATTAAAGATCGGAAGTTGGTTTTATCTGGTAAAAATGACGGCTTATTTTTTTACTTCCCCTGGGAACCAGAAAGAATAGTTGAACCCCAAGATGTTGTTTTACTGGTGGAAGAGCAAGGGCAATTAGTCAGGAAAGAGCAGATCGAGACCATGGCTGGAGAAATAATTGGTCTAAAGCCTAAGACAAACGATCAATCAACTCTAGATTTACCCACCACTGTTATTTTTGAACATTTGATGCCACCATCAGATTGTGATTATTGCAGTTCTGTTCCACGTATTTATTTTCAGCCTCAAGAGTAATTGAAATTAGCTTGTTAGCAGGTTTGCTGCAGGCAGTTAAAGCAACAAAAAAATATAGAATAAAGAGGATTGAGTGAATAAAGAAACAGCTTTCTATGTTTGTAGCGGTTTTCAATCTAGCAATGCATAAAAAGTTTCTTAATATTTTTTACGCCGGGCTTCACGTCTAGCTGGCACAGTAAACTCCTTACAAAATCAGAATTACAGTCGTTTTATGTGTATCAGCCTGATGCGGAATCTGCCGTACCCCTCTTCCGTCAGACTGAGGGAAGAGGAATAAGTCCATAAATTTTGTGCTCTCCAGTTCATCGCCCATGGGGGGAATCTGCCAGAAAAAATAAAGTTTGGCAAAAATTCTCCCCATCAGTTATGATGACTAAGGCGACGCGGGATAGAGCAGTCTGGTAGCTCGTCGGGCTCATAACCCGAAGGTCGGTGGTTCAAATCCGCCTCCCGCCATTAAAAAAAAAGAAAAAATTCCCCCCGCCGGACAATGGTTGGGGGGTTTGTTTTATCAAATAAAACTTATGGCTACCGGTTCCCCTGCCTACACTTGGCTAGACGATGCTCTAGAAACCATTCATCGGGCCCATTGGCATCGCCATCCCCAGAGCATTACCCAGGGGCCAGGGCCAGAAATTGAATTAGAGGGTCAACGGTTAGTTAATTTTGCTAGCAATGATTACCTTGGCTTAACCAGCCATCCTGACCTAAAAGCGGCGGCCATTAAGGCGATCGCCGATTGGGGGACGGGGAGTACGGGGTCTAGGCTATTGAGTGGCCATCGTCTACTACACAAAGAATTAGAACAGGCCATTGCCCAGTGGAAGGGAACGGAAGCCGCTTTGGTGTTCAGTTCTGGCTATTTGGCTAATTTGGGCACCATCACGGCGTTGGTGGGTAAACGGGATTTGATTTTGGCGGACGAATATAACCATTCCAGCCTGAAGCGTGGAGCCCAGTTGAGTGGAGCCAAGGTAATTAACTATGGCCATGGGTGCCCGGAGGTTTTGACCGATCTACTGGTAAAACATCGAGACCATCACCGCCGTTGTTTGATTCTCAGTGATGGGGTGTTCAGTATGGATGGCGATTTATGTCCCTTGCCCCAGTTAGTGGCGATCGCCGAAGAATTTCAAAGCATGTTGCTAGTGGACGATGCCCATGGCACTGGCACTATGGGAAAAATGGGCACGGGCTGTCGAGAACACTTTCAGTTACCGGTGGGAGATTGGATTCAGGTGGGAACCCTCAGTAAAGCTCTGGGGAGCCTGGGGGGTTACGTAGCTGGCAGTGCCTCCTTGGTTGATTTTCTGCGCAATCGAGCTGCCACTTGGATTTATACCACCGGCCTTTCCCCCGCCGACACCGCCGCTGCCCTGGCTGCCATCGAACTTATCCAACGGGAACCGGAACGCATTGCCCAACTCCAGCTCAACGTTGATTACCTAGCCAAAGGATTGGAAGGTCTAGCAAAATTAAACTTTCGGCGATCGCCAATTAATTCCCCCATCCTCTGGGTAGGGGCCACCAATCCAGCCATGGCTCTGGAAATGGCCAAGCATTTACGAGAACAGGGCATTTTTGCCCCGGCCATTCGTCCCCCCACTGTTCCCCACAGTCGACTACGTTTTTCGGTCATGGCCACTCACTCCCCAGGACACATTGACCAACTATTAGAAACACTGGACCGCTATTACCTCGATTAGAGTTGCCTTTGACGGTGCACAGTTGTCAGTCTTCCTACTTAGCCCTTGAACATCACATCCCCGTCATGGGACAGTGAACTCAGTAGAGGTTTTGGTTAAACTGAAAGTGAAACCAGCCATA
This sequence comes from Synechocystis sp. CACIAM 05, assembly GCF_010222815.1. Classification (GTDB taxonomy): domain Bacteria; phylum Cyanobacteriota; class Cyanobacteriia; order Cyanobacteriales; family Microcystaceae; genus Synechocystis. The sequence continues at coordinate 2,766,413 of NZ_CP019225.1, forward strand.
TCTTTTGATTTTTCACAGTAAGAGTAAGCATTATCAATGGGCGACACTATTACCCTCCTTTCCCGCCGAGAAATAGAAAAAATGCGGCAGGCGGGCCAACTAGCGGCGGCCCTACTTGATCACCTAGCGCCAATGGTGCAACCGGGCATAACTACCCTAGAGCTGAATGACGAAGCGGAAAAATGGACGAAAGCCCACGGAGCCATCAGCGCCCCCCTTGGTTATAACGGTTTCCCAAAGTCTATTTGCACCAGCATCAATGAAGTTATCTGCCATGGCATTCCCCACCGCAAACGGGTATTGCAGGCAGGAGACATCATCAACGTTGACGTTACCCCCATTCTGGACGGCTACCATGGCGACTGTTCCCGCACCTTTTTTGTCGGTACTCCCAGCCCAGTGGCAGAAAAACTGGTCAAAGTCACCGAAGAATGTCTACACCTAGGAATTGAAGCAGTTAAACCCGGCGGTAAAATTGGTGATATTGGGGCCGCCATTCAAAGCCACGCTGAAGCCCAGGGATTTTCCGTTGTTCGTGATTTTGTTGGCCACGGCATTAGCAAAATTTTCCATACCGCCCCCCAAATTCCCCATTACGGCAAAGCGGGCAAAGGCAAAAGACTACGTCCAGGGATGGTGTTTACCATTGAGCCCATGATCAATGAAGGCACCTGGGAAGCGGTATTACTAGATGATGGTTGGACTGCCATCACCAAGGACGGTAAGCTCTCCGCCCAGTTTGAGCACACCATTGCCGTCACTGAAGATGGAGTGGAAATTTTGACCCTAAGGGAGTAAATGCGGTGAAAAGTTGGCAAATCGAACTTTTATACGACGGTGAATGTCCCCTTTGTCTGAGGGAAGTTAATTTTCTCCGTAGTAAAGACCGGGGCCGGGGCTTAGTTAACTTTGTGGATATTGCTCAGCCGGACTACAATCCCCTAGACCATGGCGGTGTCAGTTTTGAGGATGCCATGGCCCGTATCCATGGGGTAAAGGCTGACGGCAGTGTGGTGAAAAATGTGGCCGTTTTCCGAGAAGTTTACGAAATTCTCGGTATCGGCTGGCTATATGCTCCCACCCGTTGGCCCATTATCGGACCCTTGGTGGATAGAATTTACGACTTTTGGGCCGATCGCCGTTTGAGCTGGACTGGGCGGTCAAGCCTAGCGGAAATCCTTGCCCAGCGGGAAAAGGGAATGTGTGCCACCGATGGTTGTGCATTGCCGGTTACCAGTGGTGTTGAGGGTAAGCCCTAGGTTTTTGCGACAATAATTGAAGCCCATTGAAGAGAATACAGGCATAGCTGTGAATTTTCGTAACCCAGTTCCCACGGTGGATTTGATCATCGAAATGATTGATCAACCCCGCCGACCGATTTTATTAATTGAGCGGCAAAATCCGCCTCACGGCTGGGCCTTGCCCGGAGGCTTTGTGGACTATGGAGAAACCCTAGAAACGGCAGCCCTGCGGGAAGCCAAGGAAGAAATTTCCCTGGACGTGCAGCTTATCGAAATGTTTTATGCCTACTCAGACCCTCGCCGGGATCCCCGGCAACATACCCTCAGCGTGGTATTTCTGGCGGCGGCCACCGGCAGACCCCAAGCAGCGGACGATGCTAAAACCGTTGGCTTTTTTGATTTGTGGGAATTTCCCGACCCAGTGTGCTTTGACCATGGACAAATTTTGCGGGATTATCGCCGCTACCGGTATTATCATCAACGCCCCGATCCCCACCGGAATTATTTGGGGGACTAACGGGAAAAGCATCAGTTCCTAGACCAATAACCAATAGTATCGATCCGATAAATTCAATGGGGGATGGCTTCCGAACAAATAGTGTTGATGAATTTCACCCCATCTTCCTTGGGTATCAGTTCTTGTAAATAAAAATCCACCGTTTCATTACTTTCGTTGGTCACTAGCACCTTAGCTTGGTGCCCCTTTTGTAATACCTCACGGCGATCGCACAATTCGTAGGCAAAAATAATCAGGCGATCGCCTGGTTGACAGAGCAAAGCGGCTCCACCATTGGGACAAATTTCTTTGGAGTGGGCTTGACCGGGCAGAACATAGGTAGAAAAACGATTACCATTGCTGAGATTGATAATATCCACCTCCTCCAGGGGCAATAACCCCACCCGCTCCAACATCACTGGGTCAACGGTAATACTGCCCACATAATTAACATTGGCCTCCGTCACACAGACCCGATGTAATTTTGCGTGCATCAAACGAATGCTCCCCATTAAGCCCTAACCTCGGTAAAAAAACGGTATTGGCACTGTCCGTTATCGTGTTAACCGTCGCTAACCATGGCCAACGCCACATCAATATTAAGGCGAACCGCTTCTGCAGAAAGATGGAGGGCAGCTTTTTCTTCAGGGGTTAATTGCACTTCGAGAATATCTTCCACTCCTCGACACCCCAAACGGCAGGGCACTCCAAGGAAAATGTCCTTCAATCCATAGGCACCATCAAGGTAGGTGGCGGCGGGGAGAATTCTAGACTGATTCCGTAAAATGGACTCCACCATCACCGCAGCGGAAGAGGCCGGCGCATAATAGGCGGTGCCCGTTTGTAGTAAGGCGGCAATTTCAGCCCCACCGTTACGGGTACGCTCCACCAACTCTTCAATGGTTTGGGGGGGTATTAATTCGGTAATGGGAACCCCGCTGACGGTGCAGTATCGTGGCAAGGGCAGCATCAAATCTCCGTGCCCGCCCAGCACTAAGGTGTTGATATCAGAAGGACAGGCCCCTAATTTCATCGCAATGAAGGCCTTGAGCCGAGCCGAGTCCAACACCCCCGCCATGCCCATAACCCGTTGGGAAGGTAAACCAGTTACTTTCCAGGCCAAATAGGTCATTACATCCAGGGGATTGGTGACCACAATCAAAATGGCGTTGGGGGAATAGCGTAATGCTTCCCGGGCCGCCTGGGCCACAATGTTGGCGTTTTTGCCCAACAAATCATCCCGACTCATGCCGGGCCTGCGGGGTAGACCAGCGGTAATTACCACCACATCGGAGCCGGCGGTGGCCTCGTATTCATTGGTGCCAATGATTTTGCTGTCGTATTCCTCCACGCTCTGGGCGGCCATCAAATCCAAAGCAATGCCCTGGGGTAAGCCTGGCACAATGTCCAACAAAACTACGTTGGCGACATTTTGCTGCACTAACCTCTGGGCAAGGGTCCGCCCCACATTGCCAGCGCCGACCACGGTAACCTGCCAGGACTGACAGGCGATCGGAGCATACTCCAAACTATTCATGGCACCCTCCGGGGTGTTGACGGTGGAGAAAAGCAACCTAAGCCAGGGCTTCGATTTGGTCTAAGCGCAGCCAGACGTTGGGGGTAGGGACATAAAACCGCACTAGGGCATATTCTTCGTTTAAATCCAACACTTCTCCTTTGCTATGGAAAAGGTAGTCGGGTAAACGGCGATCGCTGGCTTGGGCTTCAAGGCTGTTTTCCAATTGTGCGCGGATAACCCGCACTAAACTGCCCTTTTTCATTTTAGCGGCCATGGTTTTGCCCTCGTTGGGAGACTGGGAAATTAACTCTAAATTGTTACATAACCCCAAAATTTTGTAATTCTTATTTTTGGCTAGTTTCTCCCCAGGCCATTCCCCAGACTTTCCCCAGTGATTCCCCCGGTTAGCGGATTTTATCCCCAGGAGGTTAAGGTTTTTAGGCTATTTCTTAACCCTGACTGGGCCGTGGGCACCCTAGGGGTGGGGGAATTTTTTAGGGTTTTGACGCTAGGGATAGTAGGAGTATTTTTCTGGCGATCGCCGCCTGGGGAATCCCAGGAAAAATTAGAGAGAGTTGGTTAAAACCCTTTTATTGTTAAGTTGAGTTAAGTAAAAATAGCTCAAATGCTTATAGTTTGGTTGGCAAAAATGAGAAATGCCCACCGGGGCAAAATTTTCCGCCATTGACAGCCAGGGGATTTCCTCGATAAAACTATTGGGCACACAGCAGAAAAACTTTGGGTGTGGGGCCGTAATCTTCAGCCGGCCAAGTTATTCCCCAAAGCAGCTCCGCCCTTTGACAGAGAGAAGAACTATGGATACCTCCGTTAGTGTTTTTGCTGAAATTCCCGAAGACCTGCACCAGTCCTTGACCACCTATCTGGATAAACATCCCCATTGGGACCTAGACCGGGTGTTTTCCGCTGCCCTGTCCCTGTTCCTGCTGCAAAATGAGGGAGGCTACGGCACCAAACCCATGTCCACCAGTTACAAGGCCTGTGCCCGGGTCTATCTGGAAACTTTATTGCAAACCGCCGAATGATTCCCAAGTTAATTGTGGGTTTGGGTAACCCTGAGCCGAAATATGATCAAACCCGCCACAACATTGGTTTTGCGGTGGTGGATGCGTTGGCGATCGCCTGGCAGTGTTCTTGGTATGACCATAAGCGCTTCCAGGGCTGGTTTGGGGAAGGGCTAATGGCAGGGCAAAAAACCTGTTTACTTAAGCCCCGTACCTATATGAATCGCTCTGGCCAAGCCGTCCGGGCGGTGGTGGACTGGTACAAACTCGAGCCGCAGTCGGTGCTGGTGGTCTATGACGATATGGATTTACCCCTGGGCCGATTACGCCTGAGACAAACGGGTTCTGCCGGGGGCCATAACGGGATGAAATCCCTGATTAGTCATTTGGGCACCCAGGACTTTCCCCGTCTCCGATTAGGCATTGGCAAAAGTGATGGCAGTAAAGACACCATTGCCCATGTGCTGGGGAAATTTACCCCGTCGGAATTGCCCATCGTCGAGAAAAGTTTAGATCTTGCCACGGAGGCGATCGCCCATAGTTTGCACCATGGCATTGCCAAAACCATGAGTTTATTTAATAATCGCGACGTCTGCCCTTAGGTAATGGGATTAATGGGGTATGATGGGAAGTTGGCAAATTATTACATTTCTTGGGAATTTCGCTTGTGACTACAGCCGAAGCAGCATCTACCGTACACACTAGTTTCATTCTTAAAGTCCTCTGGCTCGATCAAAACGTGGCGATCGCCGTGGATCAAATTGTGGGTAAAGGCACTAGTCCCCTCACTTCCTACTTCTTCTGGCCCCGGGCCGATGCTTGGCAACAACTCAAAGACGAACTCGAAGCCAAACATTGGATCGCCGAAGCGGACCGGATTAACGTCCTCAACCAAGCCACCGAGGTGATCAACTTCTGGCAGGACTTGAAAAATCAAAATAAACAAATCTCCATGGCCGAAGCCCAGGGTAAATTCCCCGAAGTGGTGTTCAGCGGCAGTAACTAAATCCCCCCGGGGTGAGGAAGAAAAAATATTTTCATATTCCGATATCCACTGGCTGTGGCGGAGAAATTGTTTCCCTGGGGACAGTCAAAAAACAGCACTGTTCCCTCCCTGGGCGCCTCAAAAAATCGATATGCTACCGTAAGGTCGAGGGGAACTTCCCCATGGCCAGACTGTCATAGCCTCTGGTTTGGGAGGGCTGACCATGCCTTGGCTACAAACCTTTTCTTTTCGGCGATCGCCATTTTCCTTGGCCCGCAGACATTTAAAAAACAAGATTTTCGTGAAGATTAAATCAATATTTTTATTGTCATTACTTTTTGAGGCGACAGCAACAATGAAATCCTTACTCCGCATCGGCGCAACCCTCGGTCTGATTGGTACCACCGCGATTGGTACCTGGTTAGGTACCACCCTCCAGGCCTTAGCCCTGCCCACCGAAGAGGTAGTCAAAATTCTTCAAGGGGTGCCGGTTTTTACCATTGTGGATGCCCAGGGAGCCCCCTTAGTGGCCGTCGGTAATGACAACGAAAAAGTTACCGGTGTTTTCATTAGTCAACAAGAAGCCAATGGCTTTTTACAGGAACTGAAAAAACAAAAACCCGACGTTGGTTCCCAGGTCAGTGTTCAACCCGTTTCCCTGGGGGAAGTAGTGAAAATTGCCCAGGCCAATGCGAACCAGACCGACCCCCTGGGTTTTGCCTATGTGCCCATCCCGGCCCAGGTGCAAGCAGCTCAGCAAATGCCCAATTCTGAATACCAAGGGGGAGTCCCCCTATTCGTAGCCAGAGGGGGAGAAGACCAAGGTTACCTTACTATCCAACAGGAAAACGAGCAAATTATTCCTTTCTTCCTGGAGGCTAGTCAAATTCAGCAAATGGTGGAACGGTTTAAGCAAGAGCAACCTGCCATGGCCGACAGCATCGTAATCGACGTGATTGCCATGGAGAATGTTATTTCTACCTTACAAACCAGTGACGATGCCATGCTCAAGCAAATACGCATTGTGCCTACCCAGGAAGCCATTCAATTTATCCGTTCTTTATCCGCCCAACAACCTAAGTAATCCCTGGAGTTTATCTCTAATCTAAGGGCTTAGTGGGGGCGAATAAATTACCACTTACCTCGAATGAGGGGGGAAGGATGGGAAATAACTTTGATGGATTATCCCCCCTAGCCCTGCATTGATGAAGTCACCACACTGGGTTGCCGAAGGGACCATGGCTAACTATATTTAACCCATGAATAACCTTGTGGGAGATTTTTTCAGGATGCGTCTATTTTGGCCCCAGTCCCGTCGTCGGTTGACGGCGATCGCCTTGAATCTAGCCCTTGCTGGCACCACCGCTGGACTAATGTTTGCCTGTGCTGAACCAGAACCTACCCCTGGGGACGGAGCTAGTCAACCCAGCACCGGGGGAGAAGGAGGAGCGCTAAAACTAGGGGCCCTACTGCCGGCTACGGGGGATCTATCTTCCATCGGGCAAAATATGCCTTTAGCGGTGCAATTGGCGGTGGATACCATCAATGCCTGTGGCGGCGTCAATGGCCAAGACGTAACAGTAGTGATTGAAGATGATCAAACCGATCCCACCGCAGGGGTTTCCGCCATGACCAAATTAGCAGAAGCGGACCAGGTGGCTGGCGTGGTAGGTTCCTTTGCCAGCAGCGTTTCCAGTGCGGCGGTGCCCATCGCAGTGAGAAACAACATTATGATGATTTCCCCGGGCAGCACTAGTCCTGTGTTTACTGACCAGGCCAAGAAGGGCGAATTTAAAGGCTTTTGGGCCCGTACCGCTCCTCCCGATACGTACCAAGCCCAGGCCCTAGCTGCCTTGGCCAAGAAACAAGGTTTTACCGACGCCGCCACCGTGGTTATCAACAATGACTATGGTGTGGGGTTTGAAAAAGTATTTGTGGAATCCTTCACCGCCGATGGCGGTAATGTGACCAATAAAGATAACCCGGTGCGCTACGATCCCAAGGCGGCAACGTTGGATACGGAAGCGGCCCAGGGCTTTGCCAATAGTCCTGATGCTGTGGCGGCTATTCTTTATGCTGATACGGGGAGTGTGTTGGTTCAATCGGCCTACCGCCAGGGCTTAATGGATGGAGTCACCTTACTATTAACGGATGGCGTTTATTCCCCCGATTTCGTTGAAAAAGTAGGCAAAGATGCCAATGGAGTTTCCCTTTTATCTGGGGCCCTGGGTACGGTACCCGGTGCCGATGGCAAATCCCTGGAAGCCTTCACTGCCCAATGGAAAGATGCCACTGGTGGTAAGGACGTAACTGCGTTTGTGCCCCACACCTACGATGCCACTGTTTTGATGATGTTGGCGGCAGAAGCTGCAAAATCTAATACAGGAGTGGGGATCCAGAGCAAAATCCGGGATGTCTCCAATGGTCCAGGGGAAGAAGTGACCGATGCTTGTGAGGCGATCGCCATGGTGCGGGAAGGCAAGGACATTAATTACCAAGGGGCTAGCGGCAATGTGGACATCGACGAAAATGGCGATGTGGTAGGTACTTACGATGTCTGGACGGTGAAAGGGGATGGCACCCTAGAGGTAATCGATAAAGTTACCCCCGGTTCCGGTTCCTAGTACTTCTCCGTAAATTGTCTTGACCAATTTGATCAGTTTTAATTAACCATTAATGGCCCCCATCGGTTGCTCCAGGGGGCTTTTCTTTTAGAGCGGTTTGGCGTTTTTCAACTTCGATCTTTCCCCTAGTAGATGGGGACTTCTTCCACTTCCGCCAGGGGTTCGGGGGTCAATATATCTGGCGATCGGCTGCCGGAAAGTTGTTTTAACAATTGGGGGCGTGGGTCGTGGAGCAGGTAAAAAACTTCGTCCCCAATTTGGGCATTTTCAGTGGTCTTAGCTAGTTGCAAACTGCCCTGCCGTTTCAGCATTAAGGGCAGTAATTCCCCAGAACGAATTAGGGCTTGGGTGTGGGCTTGCTGTAGGGCTAAACCAGTTTCCTTAAACAGGGTTTTGCCCAGTTTAATTTGCCCATCCTTAAGGTACTGATTCCAGGTTTTGAAAGTTTTTTGCTCCATAAAAATTCTTACCCCTTTATTTTTCAGCAAGGGATTATCTTCCGGTAAGTTATCTGGAGCAATCACACACACCCGGGGGGGGTTAAATTCATTGATGGTATTTTGAGCCAGCACCAAATTCACTTCCCCGTTATTGGTCAGGGCCATAAATGCCCCCATCTCTTCAATGCCTGCCTTTTCCAATGCATGGGAATCCAACGCACTGGTTTGAATGGCCGTTAATCCTTCGGCGATCGCCGTCGCACAGGCTTCCGGGTCACTGTCAATCAATACCACCGATTCCCCTTGGGCTGTAAATAAACGGGCCACCAGTCGTCCCAGGGGAGTACAACCGATAATTACTGCGCCGGTGGTGTGGGTGTCGGTGATACGTAGCAGTTTAGCCAAGGGCTTCGCCGTTAAGCCCTGAATGAACACCGTCATCATAATGGTGAGAAACACAATCGATTTGATCGCATCGCCACCGTTAATGCCCCGTTCAGTCAACAGTAGGGAAAATAGGGAGGCAACGGACGCAGAAACAATACCCCGAGGGGCAATCCAAGCCACAAAAAGTTTCTGTCGCCAGTTAAAAGCGCTAGTCCAAGTACAAATAGCGATACTAATGGGACGAATGACTAGCATTAACACCGCCACAGTGAGCACACTGCCCCAGCCCAAAGCCCCAAAGCTACTCAGGGATAATTCTGCCGCCAGCAGAATAAATAGCACCGAGACACAAAGCAGGGTTAATTTACCTTTGAATCGTCGCAAAAGTCGGTTATCAGGCAGGGCAGAGGAGTTGAGGTAAATGCCCATGGCTACGGTGGCCATTAAGCCCGATTCACTCAGGGATGCTTGGGCCGCACCAAATACTCCCCACACCCCCGCTAGCACCACCAGATTACTGACATCTTCCGAGAGAAAGCTGGCCCGTTTGAGGAAATTACTCAATAGCCAACCGCCCCCCACCCCGATCGCCAGGCCGACCCCAAGGCGCAATATTAGACCCATGGCAATTTCGATAATGTCGGTTTCAACGCTGACGTTGGTATTAAAAATGGTTTCCAATACCACCACTGCCAGGATTGCTCCCACCGGATCGATCAGTACCCCTTCCCCCTCCAGTAGGGTAGCCACAGACTTCTGCACCTGGACCTGTTTAATTAGGGGGCCCACCACCGTTGGCCCGGTTACCACCACCAAGGAGCCGTATAAAAAAGCTAAATACCAGGGGAACTCCGCCAACCAATGGGCCGCTAATCCCCCTCCCACTAGGGTAATTAGGGTGCCGATGGTGACCAAATTACGCAGACTACCGGAAACCTGGCCCAATTCCCGCAGGCCTAAATTTAAGCCCCCCTCAAACAAAATAATCGCCACGGAAAGGGAAACAATTACTTCCAAACCATCCCCAAAATTGGCGGGTTGAATCCAATGCAAGCCGCTGTTGCCAAGGATGACGCCAAAAATAAGCAAAAAGACAATGCTCGGTAGTTTGAGAAATCCCGCCAATACTTGGGCCCCAATGCCAAACAGGACAGTGAGGATAATCTGGAGGGTAAGGGAAAATGATCCTTCCATAAGGCTCAAAGGAATTGGTTCTGCCTGTGGGTTAACGGTAAATCATTGCCAGGGAGTTGGCCCCTTAAGTTAAAAGGCCAACTCCCCTCCAAGGTAAGCTAGTCTGCCACCAACTGGGGAGCTTGCTCCGGGAGAACTGTTTACCAACCTAAAATTTATCGCCAATTCACTCAAGTCTTTGGACTTTACACAATTTGTCGGTTAAACAATTAAAAAATTAAAGGCGGCACCCAGATTCGAACTGGGGGTAAAGATTTTGCAGACCTCTGCCTTACCACTTGGCTATGCCGCCATGTCCGGCCAATCATTATAACAGAGTTGGCAATCTAGACCAAACGGCGATCGGTCAGCAACTCATAGCCTGTGGCCGTTACCAACACCGTATGCTCAAACTGGGCCGAAAGGGCATTGTCCACCGTCACCACCGTCCATCGATCGCCGAGGGTACGGGTGAAACGGGAACCAGCATTAATGATCGGCTCGATCGCCAGGGTCATGCCCGGTTTAAGTTTGACATTGGGCAAATCCCGGCAGCGGACGTTAAACACATGGGGGTCTTCGTGGAGGGCCTGCCCCACCCCATGGCCGGTGAACTCTTCCACAATGGTGTAACCGGTGGGCTTAACGTAATCCTCGATTGCCCCGGCAATGTCCATCAGGTAATTACCAGGCTTTACCTGTTCAATCCCCGCATACAAGGCCCCTTCCGCCACTTCCATCAACCGCTGGGCTTGGGGGGAAACCTTACCCACCGCAATGGTGATGCAGGAATCCCCGTGGTAGCCCTGGAAATAGGCTCCGGTATCTACTTTGAGCAAATCGCCAGAACGAATTTTTTTACGGCGACGGGGAATACCATGGACCACCTCATTATTCACACAGGCACAAATAGAGGCGGGAAAGCCGTGGTAACCCTTAAAACTGGGAGTGGCTCCCAGGGAACGAATTCGTTCTTCGGCTAACTGGTCTAAATCCCCGGTGGTCATGCCTGGCTGCACCGTGGCGGCAATCTCCTTCAATACCTGGGCGGCGATCGCCCCGGCTTGGCGCATAATGGCAATTTCGGCGGGGGTTTTAATCTGTACTCCCCGGCGGGAACGTTTTTTTGCCTTTGGTGTCGGGGACGGTACGGGGGAGGGGGGCGCAAATAACTGGCTGAGTAAATTCATAGGATGGGTGCCCAAAAATCTAGGCCATGCTGGCCTTGACTTCCTCCAAGGTTTCCATGGGAATATCCTGGGCATCCCCAGCAAAATCGTTATCTGGGGTTAAAAACAACATACAGTGACATTCCTTGCGCTCCCGCATAGGCACACAGGGGCAATTCCAAAAGGTATTTTTTACTTCCGCTTCCTTGTCTTCGTAATGGCGACAGGGGCACAGGGGAGAACCCAATTCCTCTTTATGGCGAGCTAAACCCTCGATAACAACGGCGGTGACGGAAAGATCACTACAAAAATAGGTATCCGTACGTTTAGCATACTGCTCCGCAAAATTTTTCATTGCGGCCAGTGTTTTGTTGTTCTGGGTGTCACTGCTGGTCATATATTCTCAAGGGAATTAGATGGTCGGCACAAACGCCAATTTTGCCGTCGGTGTATTTATCTTGACACACTATTGGAGCAGAACCAAAAACCGACGAATCACCCCACTTGTTACCCCAGGTAATTCCAAATGGGGCGTTAACCCCACGTCTTTAATTTCCACAAAAGCTTTAATGGCATTGGGGTTCAGCGCCGCTAAACGACGACCGATCGCCGGAGGGGTAAATTGGGCATATTCTCCCCAGAGGATAGCTGTAGTAACGGTTAAATCCGGCATAAATTGGGCCAAATCAAAGCAGAGATCCCCCCTAACAAAGGACAGGGCTGCATATTCCGCCCTGGGTTGGGTGGCGGACTCCAGATAGGCGTCGATAATTTCGGGATAAATGCGCCGGGCTTGGGCAAATTGTCGTTGTTCCAAAAAATTCATAATGCCCGCTGTGTTGGCAATGCCGGTGGTGTAGATAAAACGATCCAGCACGGGCACACTGACCAATTGAGCAAAAAAGTTACTGCGGTAATCTTCACCAAAGTCCGATAATCCTGTGGGGGTAGCCAAAATTAGCCCCGCAAATAGCTCTGGGTACTGCACCGCTGTCCGCACGGCGATCGCTGCCACCAGGGAAGAGGCAATCACCATCACAGGTTGGTCACAGGTTTGTTGCAAAAATTCCTGAATAACCTGGATATAGTCCTGGGGAGTGTAATTTTTCACTGGATGGTCGGAGCGACCCCAACCCAACAAGTCCGGCGCTAACACTCGGTAGTCAGCAGCAAAAGCCGGATAAACCTTTGACCATTCGTAGGCGGAAGAACCACCCCCAAAGCCATGGAGAAATACCAACGTTTGGCGATCGCCGAGGGAATCTACCGCCTCTACCCAGGGGGCCTCCGTTGCTTCGTAGTAAACAATGGTTCCCAGGGAAGTAACTAGGGAATTGCGGGTAAAGCCAAGGGGTTCAATCATACTTTTTTGATGGTTGGGGCATTGAGCAAAGCAACTGGTCTTCTTCAGTATGGTTTAGTTTTTTTGCCCATGGCGGGATTTGGGGCCAGAAATTGGACCGCTTTTCTTTTGTTCCCGTTGCAATAACTTTTGCCCCCACCGGGGATAAAAACTCAGATAAATGAGCAAATTGCCCCAAAATAACGCCCCCAGCAGCAAATAAGTTTTGAGCCAAAAATTACCCTGAAAATCCTCCATAATGCCCACACTAGCCATACTAAACCCTAGGGTTAACACCACTAACAGTAACCGTTTGGAAATCCTCAATTGCTTTCTTCGAGATGGTTGCTTGCCCACAAATTTTGCCCTTGATAGAATTTGGCACCGTTGAATTGGAACTGGGAGGTTGCCCCTAGAATGGTTAAAAGTCGCAGGGAAAGCCATGGCCGTTGGTGTTTGTAACCATGCCCCACCGGGGACTAGCGCGGTCAGCTTATCCCATGGCGGGTTTTTGCTAACCTGGTTGTAAATCAATTGCTCTTTTAATTTATGGTTCGTCGTCGTTCGGTGCCTTGGATTCATCGCTATTCCCGTTTCATTATGGGGGCGATCGCCGTCCTGGGGATCTTGATCACCTCCTACCTGGCCTATATTTCCTTCACCGGGGGAGAAGCCCTTTGTCCCGTGGACCAGGCCACCGGTAGCTCCAGTTGTGACCTGGTGTTACAGAGTGCCTACGCCAAAGTTTTTGACATTCCCCTCAGTGTTTTTGGGCTGGCAGCTTATCTGGCCATGGGCATTGCCGCTTTGGTGCCCTTTTTGGTCAGTGAGGAGAGCAACAAAAAACAGCGTAACTCCCTGGAAGATCTCACCGGAAAATTTCTCCTGGTGGGGGGTACGTCCATGGCGGTGTTCAGCGGTTACTTAATGTACATCTCCTTTTTCCGGCTCCAGGAAGCTTGCTGGTACTGCCTAACTTCTGCTATTTGTTCTTTGTTGTTGTTCATTTTGGCGATCGTTGGTCGGGAGTGGGAAGAAGTGAGTCAAGTATTTTTTACCACCGTCGTGGTGGCCATGGTAACCATTGTCGGCACCCTGGGTCTCTATGCCACTGCTGAAGGGCCTAAAGCCGGAGCCGATGGCACAATTCCCATTCCTGCCATTGTCGGTCAACCCAGACCCCCCAGTGGTTGGCCCATCACCACTCAGTCGGGACCAGCGGAAATTGAGTTGGCGGAATACCTCACTGCCAAAGGGGTACTCAACTATGGTGCCTTCTGGTGTCCCCACTGCTATGACCAAAAACTACTTTTCGGCAAAGAAGCATTTGAAAAAATTAGCTATATTGAGTGCGACCCGGCTGGGAAAAATCCCCAGACCCAAACCTGTGTGGATGTCGGTATTCAATCCTTCCCCACCTGGGGCATTGACGGAGAACTAAACCCTGGGGTCAAAACTCTCCGGGAATTGGCAGAGCTCACTGGCTATGAAGGCAATATGGATTTTAAATATGGCCTGAGAAATTAGTTAGACCTACCCAAGGATTAAGCCGACTAACAAAGTGATCCATCGTCTGGCGGTATAGCGACGCCATCATTCCCCGAACAAAATCCCCTCAAGCTAGAGATAGCCTGGGGGATTTTCCTTGATAGTTTTGCGGTTTGATTGCAGTTTTTTATTAGTAATAATTGCCGACTTTGCGATGGTGTACGGCGGTTAACCCTTCTGCTTTAGCTACCCGACCATTGGTTACTTGGCTGTAAACAATCCAGTGATCACTACATTCCATCCGACTAGCTACTTCACACTCCAAATAGGCTAGCGCATCGGTCAAAATAGGCGATCCGTTGCTTGCAGTTTGGGTTTTGACACCGGCAAAACGATCAGCACCAGGGGGAAAACGTTTGAGGAAATGTTTCATTAAAATTTGGTAATTACCTTCTTCCAAAATATTCAACACAAAGCGATCGCCCACTTGCATGAGGGATTCAATGGCCCGGTCCTTGGCCACAGCAACGGTGAAACCAGGGGGAGTAAAGCTGGCTTGGGAAACCCAGGAAGCAAGCATGGCGCCTTTAACCTCTCCCTTTTGGGCAGTGATGATATACAGCCCCCCACTAATGCGACCGATCGCCTTTTCTAGATCGCTGTCCAGAGATTTGAGTTGTTTAATTTTGGCCGCCTGGATGAGATTTTGACCCAAGTCAGTGCCGGACTCATCACAAAGCTGATAGGTGCTTTCGCTGGGGGTGTCTTTGACCTTGATCACTTTGAAAGCCTCCCGCAAACCCAGGTCTAAAAATTTGGTGCGGAGGGGGTCAATGGGCTCGTCGTCCCCACCATAGGATTCGTATAAACCAAAGACCTGTTTCGGTTGCATGGCGGCCAACACTGCGCCGAAATTGGTGCTTAGATCAGCGTTAGCCTGTAAAGGCGGCATTCCCAGAACTACCCCGCTGGCATGGCCCACCAGTTCCTGGATTTCCTGGGGATCGGCGGAGCTTAGGTCCACCATGTCCACCCCCACGCCGGTTTTAGTAATTCCCTTGGCAATGGCCTGGGAAAGGCGATCGCCGTAGCCATAATCAGCCACATAGAAAACCACCACGGTTTTTTCTGCTTTACTTTGGGACTCGCTCCAATGGCGGTAACGATGTAATAATTCGCCAACGTTATGGCGCAATAGGGGGCCATGGCCATTGGCAACGGTGCTAATGGTGCCCAGATTATCCATGCGTTTCATAGCGGCGAGAACGGAACGGGCGTTGGGACCCATCAAGCAATCGTAGTAAAACTGGTAATCCGGCGCGATTTTGCCCAAATCGATGTCAAAAACTGCATCGGAGCAATAGTGCATCCCAAACACGTCGCAGGTGAAGAGAATTTCCGTGGCGGGGTCATAGGTGAGCATGGTGTCCGGCCAGTGGAGATTCGGAGCACTGACAAATTCCAAATCATGGCCCTGGCCCAAATCCAGGCGATCGCCACTTTTAACTTGAATACGCTCAAAGGGTTGATGGACAAAGTTATCAAGAAATTGCAATGCTACTTTGGTGGCCACCACCGTAATGCGGGGATTGAGTTGCAAAATATCTTTTACTAACCCACTGTGGTCTGGCTCAGTGTGGCTGACGATTAGGTAATCAATGCGCTGGGGATCGATTAATCCCTGTAATAAATCTAGGTATAACTGGCGGAATTTTTCGTGGGAGCTATCTACTAGGGCAACCTTATCCGCTTGGATTAGATAGGAGTTGTAAGTGGTGCCGTTTTGTAGGCCGAATTCAATATCAAACCGGTCTCGGTCCCAGTCCAAAGAACGGATAGCAGTAATATTTTTGGCGATCGCCTCGGTTTGGGTAGATAGGCGCTTTTGGGTGGGGAGGGGGGTAGTGACCATGCCGTACTCCTAGGACTGGTAATGGAAAACTCTCTGTCCAGTGTATCCCAGGGGCCAGAGCCGGGGAAAGTTAACAAACATTGATATTTTTAACTCTAACGATTACGACTTTCCCTAGAGACTTCAGAGACGATACATGATGCTTTCCCCATGGCTATCGGTGCCACAGGTGCGGAACAGATTATACAAATCCCCCAGGTAACAAACTTCTTCCATTTGGGGCACAGAACTCTGCCAAGGTTTGGGATTGCCATAGGCATAAAATGCCTCTACCCCATCAATGCCATGGCGGGCTGCCGCTGGGATCAACTGACTGGCCGGCTGACGGTACCGGGCTGGATGGGCTAACACCACTAAGCCACCGGCATCATGGAGAGCCTTAATGACTTTGGGCGCTTGGGCATAGTACTTATCCGGGCGATCGCCGGTTAGATAGGGGTCTAGGACCGGGTGGGTAGGGTCAAAGTCATAGCCCAGGATGTGCACTTCAGTGCCGTCTAAATTGGCGGTAATTTCAATGCCAGTCCAAAGTTGGGGCCGGAGACTAGGATAATGGCAATGTTCGGTGAGCCAGCGCTGGGCCCGGTAATAACCCGCCACACAATGGTGGTCTGTGATCGCCAAACCATGTAATTCTTGATGTATGGCCTGTTCGATTAAACCCTCCGGGGTCATCTGGCCGTCGGAACATCGGGTGTGGAGATGAAAATTATAAAACCGTGGACAACTGGTGGGGGTCAGGGACTGCCAAACAGTTGTAAGTTGGCGCTCCATCTGTTGAGACTGCGGAGAAATGAGGTCGTTAACCATGAATAAATGCCATCCTGACAACGGGTTGGTGCTGGATATAAATACATCCCACCCTTTTCCCACAATAACAAAACTTTACATAATTGGCTTTTTCCCTTCGTCCAGTCCTTGGGGGCAAAAGTTCCCCACCACCGACCATTAGTTTTCCCTTGTCAAGCCATCATCAATTTATCGGTAAGAATCAGCCTAAATAAAACCCGAAAAAAATCACAGCGCTCAGGCTGGGTTACATTAGGTGGAGATCGGAAATTATTTTCTTCCAAGACTCATGGGGCAATGGTTTAAGCGTAACATCGGTAGAGTGAACCCCGTGTACTTTTCTCTCTGCTCAGAACCTGCGTTTTAAGGTTGGGTTTCTATGGAGTCGGCCACCATGTCTTTTCCCATCAGCAAGACCTACTTTTTGGCAGGGTTGCACTGTCCAAAACGTCTATGGTTGTCTATCTGCCGTCCCGAAGATGCTTCCCCCATGTCCTTGGCCGCTGAACAAAGAATTAAACAAGGCAAGGCGATCGGAGTGGAGGCCCGGGAATCTTTTAAAAATGGCACATTGGTGGACGGAAATCTTAAACATTGCCTAGAGAAAAGTTGGGAATTGACGGTGGTAGGGGCAGGGCAAGGAGTGGAATGTTTATTTGAACCGGCTTTTTTGTACGACGATATTTTGGTGCGCTGTGATGTATTGCGTCGCTTACCTTCAGGAAATTGGGAAATTATTGAAGTAAAATCCGCCACTAAGTTAAAAGACGAACACATTGCCGACTTGGCCTTGCAACATTACGTGTTGGAGGGGTTGGGGTTAACGGTGGAAAAAACGAGCCTCATGGTGGTCAATCCCATGGCCAGGAATTGGAGTGTGGTGCAGGATAGATTTTGTTATCAGGATGTAACGGCGGCGGTGGTGCGTTGGCGTGGGCAGTTACCCCAAAAACTGGCAGAATTCCGCACATTGTTGACGGAACCGACCGCTCCCCAAGTGCCCATTGGCAGCCATTGCGATCGCCCTTACCGTTGTCCGTTTAAAGATCATTGCTGGCAGAATGTGCCGCCGATTTCCATTTTTGACATTCCTTTGTTGAAGCAGGATAAATTGCAAAATTTGATGGAGTCTAATATCTGGAATCTGGAGGATGTTCCGGCGGAGTTTCCCTTGACCCAAAAGCAAAGAGCATTCATTGACCGGATGACGGCAGCAAAACCCCAAATAGACCAGGATTTATTGAGGCAATTGTTGGGGCAGATTCAACCCAATCAGCCATTGTACTTTTTTGATGTGGAAACCCACAGTAGTGCCATTCCCCGTTTTGCCGGTCTGCACCCCTACGAACGCTGTATTTTTCAGTACAGTTGCCACCGCCTTAATCCCGACGGTTCCCTGGAACACTTTGAATATTTACACACGGAGGATTCCGATCCCCGACTCCCCCTACTTATTTCCCTAATACACCACATTGGCGATCGGGGATCAGTGGTGGTTTATAACCAGTCCTTTGAAAAGGGAGTATTACAACAGTTGGCAGCGGCCTATCCCAACTATGGAGCCAAAATTAATCAGATTATCGATCGCCTCTGGGATTTACAGGTAATCTTTAAAAAGGCGTATTTCCATCCTGGTTTCCGGGGTTCCTATTCCCTCAAAAAAGTTCTGCCGGTGATGGCCCCCCAATTTTGCCACGACGACTTGGTCATCAAGTCCGGCAATGAAGCCCCTCTAGTGTGGGAAGCACTGCTGGAATGTTCCGCGCCGGATAAAAGGGCAGAAATGGCCCAACAACTACGGGAGTATTGTGGTTTAGATACCCTGGGTATGGTGAAAATTTATGAGGTTTTACAACAGGAATTAAAAGATTGACCAGGACTAGCAAGGATCAAATTGCCATGGATAATCTAGTCGCTCTCCCCATCTTCTTTACCTTGACTTTGGTGATGGTCATCAAACAGGATCAGGGTTTCCGCTGCCTGACGGGGAGAATCAGTGTCTTTTCTCAATGAGGCTGGGATTATGGGGGGGAGATTTTCTCCTTTTTCGTTTGACAAAAGTTCATAGGTTTCTTTTGCCTGGGCTTCCACCAACTCAGGCGATCGCCATCGGGGAGTTTTCAATGGGGAAGCTGGAGGAATTGGCAATTGGGGAACAGGCAAAACCAGGGCCGCCGAAGGAGTATCTTCCTGAGCTTCACGAACAATATTTTTAACAAAAAAGTTAATTGTTTCTTCCTTTAACCATCCCTTGAGCACCGCCACCGAACCGAAGCGGACCCCCAACCGTCGTTGTTCCCGCAAAATACGTTCGATCTGGTCTTCATCCAAAAGATGGGCCATCTTCAGATAGTAGCCAATGGGACCTTGCACAGGCTGACCAACCATTGCAGGCCAAAGATCAACAAAAAAGTCCGCCGTTTCCTGGGAAATCCAGCCATGGTGAGAAAGAATCTCCCCCAACAACATCTGGAATTGCTTTTGTTCGTACAAAGCCACCTCCAATTGCCCAGGGGTAATTAGTTTTGCTTCCTGAAGAATAATACCGATGGGCTTTTGGCTGCTGACCATGGTGAACGGGGGAGGAAAAGGGTCCAGAATCGGACAGAATAGACTCTGAATGAAGGGAAAAAGACGTAATTAGGCGTAATTGAACCCTAGTAATCTAACCACCACTAATTTTAGCCTTGTAGCCCTGCTTTAACAAATAAGCAAGAATTTTCTCCCGTTGATCCCCCTGGATTTCCAAGCAGTCTTCTTTCAAGGTGCCCCCACTGCCACAAAAACTTTTCAGGGCCTTGAGTAGAGCTTGCTGTCCCATGGCCGATAATTGCAAACCACTCACTACTGTCACCGTTTTTCCTTTGCGACCAGAACGAGTTGCTTGGATGCGGACATTTTGCTGTTGGGGAGGGAGATCAATTTGCTCCTCCGATATGGGGTCTGCCACCCGACCAAATTCTTGATAAACAATGCGAGCTGGAGGTTTGGAATTGGCCATAGGACTGGAAAAAAATATTGGGCAACGCTAACAAGCAGGGAGTAATTGGGGAATTAGCGTCTGATCGCCAGGGTAAAATAGTACACATTACGCCTACTAATGAGATTACCAGATTCAACGCTGTTAGTGGGAGAGCTTATTTGTAAAGTTTTGATCTATGGCATGTTGGTAGAATCTTGAGGGCACTTTAGTTTTATTGAGATTTTAAATAGACATCAGGCTTTTCCCGCTTGAGCAAAAACAAACTGAGGGTTAACCAGATAAAGCCCACTCCGTAACCGGCCAAAATATCTGTTGCCCAATGAACCCGACAATACATACTGGCAATGCCAATAAAGCCGACCCAAAGGGTGGCACCAAGATAAATTTGCCAACGATATTGGGGAAAATGGGCCGCCAACAAAAAGGCTAAGTAGAAGTAAAACACCACTCCGCCCGCCGCATGGCCACTGGGAAAACTACGCCCATCCACATCCACTAAACGGGGTAAAGGGCGAGTACGGTTAAAAAAGGGCTTCAACACTTGGTCAATTACCAAAAGAATGCCCAGGGTGGCAAAAACCAGATATTTAATCTCCGACCAATAGCGTTTCCAAGCTAAAAAACCTAGGGTGATGGCAATCATCGTGGCGGTCAATTCCACCCCCGTACCTTTATAGACTTTGATCCAAAAAGGGGCCATGGCCTCGGGAATTACCTTATGGAGGAAATCTAAAAAGGCAATGTCAAAGGCGATTTCCTTTAAATCGCTCACTTCCCTAAAATTGTGGCCTAGGGCGATTAATAATCCAACGATCGCCAAGCAGCAGAAAAAGGGAACCCGACCGACAATGGTTAACCAGGGAGGTAAAGAAGTATGGGCCGAAGACTTCATTGGCAAGGTGTAAGAATTGACAATTTTTAAGCATAGGGCCATTTGTCGACCGACGGAGATCAACGGCGACGGTGTATGGGCTGGAATAATGACGATAGTTCAATCACCTTAGTTTGTAGGCTCGAACAGGGGTCCGCTCCCCGCTTTAGTTGATATTCCAATTCCAACAACAGGGGTAAGGTTTTGAGCAATTGCCCGCCGGTAATGCCCCGCAATTCCTTCTTTAAAAAATACAAACGTTTGGGATTACTGAGATCGGCCTGGGCGGCGATCGCCTTGTCATCTTTTTCCCCTGCCTCCAAAGCAAGCTTGATCAATGTCCAAGTACGGAACTGGCCGGTGAGGGTAGCCAATATTTTTAAAGCCGGTTCGTTGTGGGTCAGCAATAAGTCTGCTACCAATTGCAATGCCTGGGGGGTTTCTCCATCCCGGATCGCCTGGGCTAATTGCAAACTATTTTGGGTGCTGGTATTGACCAACTGTTCTACCTGGACCACCGTTAAGGGGCCCGTTTGACTCTCGCTATAGAGTTTGAGCTTGCCCAGCTCATTCCAAATTAGCCTCGTGTCATTACCCAACGCTTCTGCCAAAAAACCTTCCGTTTCCGTTGCTAAGGGAAGTTGCAGATCCTGGGCGATCGCCTGAATTTGATGGATGAGAGCGTCCACATTCCAGGGTGAAATGAGGGCAAATTCCCGGATAGTGGCATTACCTTCCAAATATTTGGTCGATTTCAGTCGGCGATCGAGCTTTTTACTAGATGTGAACAGTAAATGACAATTGGGGGGAATGGCGGGCAAACTTTTTTGCAACCTAGCCAGCAAACCATCGTCGCAACTTTGTCCTAGGGTGGAGTCCACCACCCACACCAGGCGATCGCCACTACCAAAAGGAGGTGTCAGGGCTTGCTCCAGACTCCGTTGGGTAGCATCAGCTTGTTCCCCCGGAATTTTTTCAAAATTAAAGGCCTCCCACTGGGGATCTAAACAACGTTTCTGCAGTTGTTTGACTGCTTGGTGGAGGGTAAATTGGTCTTCGCCCCAATAGAAATAGACGGGCATAGCAACACCGGGGGATTTTCATGTAGCTTCCCTCAAGCTCAGGCGAGGGGGCGTTTCACACAAACTTTTAACGACTAACGACCTTTGAGGGCTTTTTGAAAGTTTTTGCGATAGGAGGGATTGACCAGGAGCAGTCCAGGCCATAGCAATGCCAGGGAGATGCGGGTTGCTAAGCTACGGTTAAAATTGGTGTGGCGATAGCCAGAAAGAAAACGCCAGACTCCACCGACGTAAATCACCAAAAGAACAAACGAAACTAAATATCCCATAGTGCTTGAGACGCTGAGAGTGGAAACTGTGCTCAAAGGCAGTTACTGGGTTCATTTTAGCAAATTACCCACCAGGACACAGCATCCGACAAGGTGATCGCCTTTTTAAATAGTTCAAAAGTTTTGTTGATTATCAATTTTGGCTGTGGATACTTTGGCACAATTTTTGTCGGAACTATTTATGAAAAGTTACCTATCTATGTCTAATAAGGTAATAAAAAAACAAACATTGATTATTTATTGGTTAACACTTAGTCAAGTTTTTTGGGGAATAACTATGGTGTTGGCCCAATCAATGGTGTTGGCCCAATCAATTCCCCCGCGCTTCCAGGGCACATGGGTAGAAAATTTAAAAAACTGTGCTTTACCCATGGACGACACTAGATTAGTTCTATCAGATGGTTGGGTAGATTTCCATGAGTCGAGGGGAAAAATAACTGCCGTAACAGTGGATGATGAGCTAAATCTTCGTGTGACTGCTGAATTAGCGGGAGAAGGAGAAACTTGGAAAGATACCTTTCATTTTCGCCTTTCCGAGAATCATCAAAAGTTAACTAGCATTCACGAAGATGGCATCAGTTTTACTCGTCACCGATGCCCATGAATCATTAGGATTAACACAATAAACACCTTTAATGTTTAATGTGATTGGACTTTAAGACTAAGGTGCCAACCAAGAGAAGGGTACAAAGGGAATATTTCTGGCCACCCAATAAGCTAAAATCGCCTGTAATATAAACCAGATTACCTTGGGGGGAACAAACCAAACTAATAAAGTCCGCCCATTAATAGTTTTTAAGCCATAGGCAACGTAGGAATAAATCATAAATGGGAGGGAAATCATCATCAAAGGATTTAGCCCAAAAGCTCCCACTAAGTTGCCATGTAATAATTGATGCAATGCCCGTAAAGTGCCGCAACCGGGGCAGTACAGCCCAGTTAAACTGCGAAAGGGGCTGGGGGGAAATAATTTCGATGAAGCAGGATCAAACAGGAACAGAAGGGTGCCAGCAACGACAATGGTTAGGGTTACCAAAGTGAATACTAAATATTCCTTGGCCTTAGCGGACAGTAATGGAGATGGGGAATAATTTTTCAAGCTAAACATGGTATTCGTTAATGAATGGTGAACAAGGCAAAGTCAAAAAAGTAACTTTAATTACTGACCAAAGACGGCGGCAATAACCACTAGCACAAAATAGATAGCAATGAAAATTATGCCGGCACCAAAGGACCACCAACAAAACTTTTTCGCTTCCTTGGAAGCCTTTACAGCGCCTTCATAGTCCCCTGAAGCCAAACGAGAATTAACTTCCGATGCTTTGATAATGGCCACAATACCCAGGGGTAAGCAACAAAATAGAGTTACCAGGATCGATTGCGCCAAGTAATTTGGTACATACTGATTTGTCATAAAACAAACTCATTTCTGAGTAGACTGGAATATACCAGCCAGGATAGACAAAAATCAGCTTAATGGTTCATTTTGTTGCGTTTTCTTCATAATTTACTGAGGTTCCTAGGCCATCTTTATTTTTACCAATTTTTGTAGGGATGATTAGCCAAATTGATATTGTAATAGCGGGTATCATTGGTTACTTCTTCGCCAATCCAGGGAGGTAAATTGATCTGTTCATCAGTGTGGGTTAATTCCACTTCCGCCAAAATTAGCCCCTGGTTATCCCCCAAAAACTCGTCTACTTCTCAGGTTTTACCATGGTAATCGAGGCAATAACGATATTTTTCAATCAGGGGTGGTGAACAGAGTTCTATCAAAATTTAATTGGCTTCCACTGCAAGAATTTCATACTCAAATCCAAGCGGGCCATGCCGGCATTTTTACCCTTAATGGTGAGATAGGCCCGATCGCCAATGGTACGGACTCGCACCGTGGTTAAATCCTTGGTCACAATGTAACCTTGACGGTACAAATAACCCTGGACTAAATCCCGCCAGCGGTCATCTTTAACCAGGAATTTACGTTCAATCTCGATGGCCACAACCTCCGCCCCCCGATGTTGCAAGTTTTATTTGATGATTACCGGTAAGCTCAACAATCCGATAAGTTTCCATTGTCCTATACATTTCTGGGCAAACGAGTGGGCTTTCATCTGCATTCTTCCATGGCCCACAAAATTTTGAAGGCCACCACTGACAGGATTGGTGTTGGGGGGCATCAACCCATTCTTTTCGCCGGACTACGTTGACCATAATGTGTCCGAAGGGAATGAATCTCCGGGTTATTCAAAAAATTAGTGGTCACAAGAATTTGAATGTGTTGTCCTACTATCTGGCAGCTTCTGAACAGGAGAAGGAGCAAGCTTTATCAATGATCTTGTTTTAAAATTGATTGATATGATGATGGCTTCGTAAGTACTAATATCGAACAAATCAACCTATTTCTTTCCATGATAACTTCTCCTACAAATTTAAATTCTTTACCTATTCCCCCCGGTGACTTTGGTTTACCGTGGTTAGGAGAAACCCTCAATTTTCTTAATGATGGGGACTTCGGTAAAAAGCGGCAGCAGCAATTTGGCCCAATTTTTAAAACCCGTTTATTTGGCAAAAATGTCATTTTTGCTTCTGGGGCATTAGCGAATAGATTTTTATTCACCAAGGAGCAGGAAACTTTTCAGGCAACTTGGTCCCTCAGCACCAGAATTTTGTTAGGACCTAATGCGTTAGCGACTCAAATGGGAGAAATACATCGCTCGCGCCGTAAAATTCTATACCAAGCTTTTTTACCCAGGGCATTGGACAGTTATCTCCCAAAAATGGATGGCATTATTCAGGGATATTTGGAGCAATGGGGTAAAGCCAATGAAGTGATTTGGTATCCCCAATTACGACGAATGACTTTTGATGTGGCGGCAACGTTGTTTATGGGGGAAAAAGTAAGTCAAAATCCTCAATTATTTCCCTGGTTTGAAACTTATATTCAAGGGCTATTTAGTCTACCAATTCCTTTACCTAATACCCTATTTGGTAAATCCCAACGAGCAAGGGCTTTGTTATTGGCTGAGCTTGAACAAATTATTAAAACTCGGCAACAGCAACCCCCCAGTGAAGAAGATGCATTGGGCATATTATTGGCCGCCCGAGATGATAATAAGCAACCGTTATCTTTGCCGGAGCTGAAGGATCAAATTTTATTGCTATTGTTTGCCGGACATGAAACTTTAACTTCCGCATTATCTTCTTTTTGTCTATTGTTGGGACAACATTCCGACATTAGAGAAAGGGTCAGACAGGAACAGAACAAATTGCAGTTAAGGCAAGAGCTGACGGCAGAAACTCTTAAAAAAATGCCCTATCTAGACCAAGTGTTACAAGAAGTATTGCGGTTAATTCCTCCTGTGGGCGGTGGTTTTCGAGAATTAATCAAAGATTGTCAATTTCAGGGTTTTCATTTTCCCAAGGGCTGGTTAGTTTCTTATCAAATTAGCCAAACCCACGCCGATCCTGATTTATATCCTGACCCAGAAAAGTTTGATCCAGAACGGTTTACTCCTGATGGTAGTGCAACTCATAATCCCCCCTTTGCCCATGTTCCCTTTGGCGGTGGCTTACGGGAATGTTTAGGTAAGGAATTTGCTCGGCTGGAAATGAAATTATTTGCCACTCGATTAATCCAACAATTTGATTGGACATTGTTACCGGGGCAAAATTTAGAGTTGGTTGTTACCCCTAGTCCCCGGCCCAAAGATAATTTGCGAGTAAAGCTACATTCACTCATGTAATTATTTGGTAGTGAAATTATTATTGGCGATCGCCAATCCCAGTGGCTAGGGACCTCAGTTTTGGTAGATACTATTGCCGTGGGACAATTTGCCCATTGTTTTTCCTTGGTAAGGATATTGACTTAAATGCTTCCTAAAATTTCTTTGGCCGCAGTGGGGTTAACGGTGGGGGGAATCCTCACCATTACAGGCTTTGTGGCCTACGCCCTCGACTATGCCACCCTCAATCTGGCTGGCTTTTTCTATGGCATTCCCTTAGTGTTAGGGGGCTTGGCCCTTAAGGCGGCGGAGTTGAAACCTATTCCATTTAGTCAACCGACCTCAGAAAAAATTATCGCCCTGCGAAACCAACTGGCCACCCCCACCCAAAATCAAATTCGCAAAGATGTGACCCGTTACCGTTACGGCCAGGAAGCTCATCTGGACGAATCCCTGGAGCGCCTAGGTTTGAGTCCCACCGATGAAGAAAGACCAGTACTCACTAGTCTTTTGGAACAGGATTGGGATGGAAAATACGTGCTTACCCTAACCTTTACCTCCCCCTTCATCAGCCTGGAAACTTGGCAGGAAAAGCAGGAAAAAATTGCCAAATTCTTCGGCCCAGACCTGGAAGTTACCGTCGCTGAGCCGGAAGAAAAAGTGGTGACAGTGAATCTAATTTCCCAATTAGCCCTCCCGTAATTTGTCCAACACGCTCCGGTCCTCCAGGGTAGAGGTATCCCCGGAAATTTCCTGCCCCGATGCCAAACTCCGTAAAAGACGGCGCATAATTTTGCCGGAACGGGTTTTGGGTAACACATCAGTGAAACGGATTTCCGCTGGCCTGGCGATCGCCCCAATTTCTTCAGTGACGTGCTTGACCAAATCTTTTTTCAACTCTTCACTGGGTTCAGCGTTACCCTCCAGAGAAACAAAGGCGAAAATGGCTTCCCCAGTCAATTCATCGGGGCGACCCACCACCGCTGCTTCCGCTACGAGGGGATGGGAAACCAAGGCGGATTCAATTTCCATGGTGCCTAAACGGTGGCCAGAAACGTTAATCACATCGTCCACCCGCCCCATCACCCAAAAATAACCGTCCTCATCCCGGCGGGCCCCATCCCCAGCAAAGTAGAGATATTGTCCCTCCTTGGGTTGAATATGTTCCCAATAGGTATGGCGGAAGCGATCGGTGTCGCCGTACACATCCCGAATCATGCTGGGCCAAGGTTGTTTAATGACCAAAAAGCCCCCTTGGTCTGACTCGACGGGGTTCCCATCTAAATCAACAATTTCCGCCACAATGCCGGGAAAAGGTTTGGTACAAGAACCGGGTTTGGTAGGGATAGCTCCAGGTAGGGGAGTGAGCATAATGCCGCCGGTTTCCGTTTGCCACCAGGTATCGACAATGGGGCATTTACCGCCGCCAATGACCCGGTGGTACCACATCCAAGCTTCGGGGTTAATGGGTTCCCCCACAGTGCCCAGTAAACGGAGAGAGGATAAATCCCTGGCGTTGGGTACGGCTTCCCCCATGCGAATAAAGGCTCGGATGGCGGTGGGGGCGGTGTAGAAAATATTCACCCCATATTTTTCAATTACGTCCCAAAAACAACCAGGATTGGAGGGACGGGGTACCCCTTCATACATTACTGTAGTAGCTCCGTTGGACAGGGGGCCGTAAACAATATAGCTATGGCCCGTAATCCAACCCACATCAGCGGTACACCAATAAACGTCCGTATCTTTGAGGTCAAAGATCCATTTGGTGGTCATGTGGGTGTAAAGGTTGTAACCCCCGGTGGTGTGGACCACGCCTTTGGGTTTGCCAGTACTGCCAGAGGTGTAGAGAATAAACAGCATATCTTCACTGTCCATGGGTTCCGCTGGGCAATGGGCCGATTGTTGGGGCTGGAGTTCATGCCACCAGTGGTCCCGTCCCGCCGTCATGGTCACATCGGCTTTAGTTCTTTGCACCACGATGACGTTTTCCACGCTGGGGGCACCGTGTTCCAGGGCCTTATCCACTTCCTGCTTCAGGGCGATCGCCTTATCTTTACGAAAACCACCGTCGGCAGTTATGACCAATTTGGCTTCAGCATCCACTAATCGATCCCGCAGGGCTTCCGCACTAAACCCACCAAACACAACACTATGGGGCGCACCGATACGGGCACAGGCCAACATGGCGATCGCCGCTTCGGGAATCATGGGAAGATAAATTGCCACCCGATCGCCTTTTTGCACGCCGAAACTTTTCAGGGCATTGGCAAACTGACACACTTCCCGATGGAGTTCCCCATAGGTAATCACTCTGGAATCCCCCGGTTCCCCCTCCCAAATAATGGCCGCCTTATTGCGCCGCCAGGTGGTTAAGTGCCGATCCAAACAGTTATGGGAAATATTTAACTGACCCCCCACAAACCATTTCGCAAAGGGAGGTTGCCAATCCAAAACCTGGTCCCATTTTTTAAACCAATGTAATTCCTGCTCCGCTAGCTCGCCCCAAAACTTCTCCGGATTGCTGGCCGCCCGGCTGTACAGTTGCTCATACTCCCGCCCACTACGCACGTAAGCCCGCTCACTAAATTCTGTAGGGGGATCAAACAGTCGCTCTTCCTGCAGGATGGATTCAATGGTATCTGACATGGTTCTCCGTCAAAGTCTTTAATGGCTTGGGCCCAACGTTGATGATTGTCGCAAAAATTTTTCCCCTTTCTCCAGATTTGTAACCTTTTGTATTTCTTTGCCTCTGCTGTTTACCCTGGGGACGATCTAGGATAGAAGAAGGAAACTAGTATTGGTCCGGGTTAATTGGACAGTGGGGAAAAGATTAAGAAAACATCGGACCCTTTACACGCAGCCCATAGCCCATTCACTCGGAGGATAAATCTATGAAACGGAACTATCTACTGACGGCGATCGCCACCCTTGGGGTTTTGGCCAGTCTAGCCCCCAGCGCCAACGCCCAATTTCGCAACTACAATCGCTACAACAACTACAATAACCCTGGCGATCGTATTGGCACTCCTGGTTTTAGCCAACCGATCTTTATGCCTAATCGCAGCAATACCTATCCTAATCGTTATTACAGAGGCCACAACCGTAATTACCGGGGCAAGGACGAATTGACCATCATCAATGGCGGTAGTAATTGCATCAACTGTAGGGTGGACGGTTGGGGGCGTCGGGATAGGGATAATAATTGGCACCATCAACGTTATCGCCAGGAGTATTTTTATTACTAATATTGCCCTAGTTAATAGCAACAAAAATCCCCGCTGAACTTAATAAAGTCAACAGGGAAACGGTTGCTTATGGGGAAACCTTAGTGATGATCAGAAAATGTCTGAATCATGTTCAAATCATTTCCTAGGCTTTGTTGGCCATCGCAGTTTCCGGAGGAAGTTTAATATCCTTGGCTAACCCCAGCAAAGATAGGAATTTGATGGTCATCCAAGTTAAATCCACTTCCCACCATTGCAAACCATGGCGAGCAGAGTACTGATAGGCGTGGTGATTATTGTGCCAACCTTCACCGAAAGTTAACAATGCTACCCACCAACAATTGCGGGAATAATCATTGGATTCATGACTAACGTAGCCGAACTTATGGGTGGCACTGTTGACAAACCAAGTGAAGTGGAAAACAAACACTAGGCGGACAAAAATGCCCCAAATGACGAAGGGCCAGCCCCCTAAGGCAAATAAAATCAAGCCTAGGGCGACCTGGATAAGAATTAGATTATTCTGGCAAAATTGATAAAATTTATCGTCTTGGATATCCTTGGTGTAGCGGGGAATATCAGCTTTAGCAGGAATTTCAAACATCATCCAGCCGATGTGACTCCACCAAAAACCCTTATTAGAATCGTGGGGATCCGGGGTGGTGTCAGAAAATTTGTGGTGCATACGGTGTAAGCCGACCCACTCAAATACGCCCCCCTGACAGGCTAGGGTGCCACAGATTACGAAAATATATTCTAACCATTTAGGGACATTGAAACTGCGGTGGGAAATACAACGGTGAAAACCTAAAGTAATGCCAATGCCGCCGGTAATTACATAGAGCAAGAAAGCCACCCCCACTGCTTTCCAACTGAAAAACTGGGGAAGGAAAGCCAACAGGGCCACCAAATGAATGGAGGTAAAAAAGAAGATCACAGTCCAAGCTGGAGTCAACTTGGGCTTGGAATCGTTGGGAAGAGCAGCAGTCATGAAAAAAAACCTAACGAAAAAACGGAATAATTGGCGCTTGTTAAAAACGATTAAACTATTGTCAAAAAGTTTGCTTAAATATAGGTATTCAATGTTTAATGGGTTTAACATCGCCGGGATTTACCAACCATCCAAGAAAATCGAATCGGTGATGATCTCGAAGATTGAAAGATAGTTTAAGGGGAATTCCCAAATAACATCAAAAGTTAAATAATGTCTTAATGAAATATTCCAGCTTCCTTAAACAAGCAGAAGAAAACCTAGTCCCAATCTTTTCGGAAATCGACGCAAAGGTCAAGGAAAATCTGTACAAAGTCATAGAGGCCTTTCGGCACCATCGGGTAGGAGTACAGCACTTCGCCGGGGTGAGTGGTTATGGCCATGATGACCTAGGCAGAGATACTCTGGACGGGGTTTTTGCTCAGGTGATGGGGGCAGAGTCGGCCGCTGTACGGGTACAGTTTGTGTCCGGAACCCATGCGATCGCCTGTGCGTTGTACGGCATTTTGCGACCGGGGGATGAACTACTGTCGGCGGTGGGCTCTCCCTACGACACCCTCGAAGAAGTGATTGGTCTTAGGGGAAGTTGTCAAGGCTCCCTCGCTGACTTTAACATTTCTTATCGTCAATTGCCCCTCACGGCGGCCGGCACAGTGGATTGGCAAGGGCTAGAAACGGCAGTGCGTCCGGAAACTCGCTTAGTTTTAATTCAACGTTCCTGTGGTTACAGTTGGCGCCCCAGTTTGGCGATCGCCGACATTGCCAGAATTATCGAAATTGTTAAAGCTCAAAATCCCCGCACACTGTGTTTTGTGGACAACTGCTACGGGGAATTCATTGAGACAGTTGAACCAACGGCGATCGGAGCGGATCTGATGGCCGGGTCTTTAATCAAAAATCCTGGGGGCACCATTGTTACGGCAGGGGGTTACCTAGCCGGGAAAGAAGAATGGGTGGAAGCGGGGGCTTATAGATTGACTTCCCCAGGCATTGGCCGGGAAGGGGGAGCCACCTTTGACCAAAATCGTCTGTTATTCCAAGGCCTCTTCCTTGCCCCCCAAATGGTGGGGGAAGCGATGAAATGTAACCATCTGCTGGCCCATGTGTTTGACCAATTGGGTTACCCGGTTAATCCTGCGCCCCTAGCTCCCCGTCGGGATGTGATCCAAGCCATTCAGTTGGGCAGTCCAGAAAAATTATTGGCTTTTTGCCGGGCTCTACAAGGAGCTTCCCCCATTAGTTCCTATCTTCAACCCGTACCCGCCGCTATGCCCGGTTACGCCAGTGAAGTGGTGATGGCTGGGGGCACATTTATTGACGGCAGTACTTCCGAGTTGTCCGCCGACGGACCATTGCGGGAACCCTACACCGTTTTTTGCCAAGGAGGCACCCACTGGACCCATATGGCGATCGCCTTGGAGGAAATTTTGGCCGCCTTTGAGGAGTTGGAGGACGAGAAAAAAGCCTAGATCGTCAACATATCAGCCGTTTAGGGAAGTGGTCTGTGGCAGGGCTAGGAAGACCATCGCCGGTCATAGAATCAGGGTAGCTGGTCAAAACAGCCACAGTATTTGGAGGCGTGATTGACACGATTAGTTATGAAAAATTCCTATTCCGCTCTCTGGGGTCGCTCCGCTAAAGTTGCCCTAGTGGCCCTAATTCTTGGTGGCTTGGGTTTAGCGATACCTAGCTATGCCCAGGAGACCCAAACTTACTACTGCTCCCCAACCGAAACATTGACAATTAAAATGGTGGAAGGATCTGCCATTCAGGTTACCCTGCCGGATGGTCGCACAGTGGTTTTACCCCAAGCGGAATCGGCCTCTGGGAATAAATACAGCAATGGTTCCATCACCGTTTGGTCCAAGGGCAACACTGCCTTGGTGGAAGAGGGCGGCAACGTTAAATGGCAGGATTGCGTCAAAATTTGATCATGTTTATCCCTTCAGAGGACATTAACGCCATGGTTACTACTTCCACCGATCAAAACCGGCGATCGCCTACTTTTTTGTTGGTAACTTTACTGAGTTTGTTAACTGCGGCGTTGGTGTTCTTTCCCGTGCTGGCCCAGGCAGGAGAAGAGGAAAATCCCAATAATCCCATGGGCTACGAAGACGCGGACCGGAAGGATTACGAAAATATGAATCAGGAAAATTATCAGAATTTAACTGACGAAAAATCCGTCGATGATAATAGCTTAGATTACGAACAGGACGATCAGTATGAGAATGACAACCAGTATGAATATGAAAATCAAGATGATGTAAAGTACCGCAATATGAACTAATTAGATCTATTCAAAGGCATTGGCGATCGCCTGTTGACCCTGGGGGCTAGTGGCAAAACCCAAAAATGCTTCCACCTGGGGTAAGGGAGGCGTTTTGTAAAAATAAAATAATTGTCGTCGCAGGGGGTAATTTTCCTGGTTGGGGCTAAGGCTGTCAATGGGCACAATCTTGGCGGTTTGCTGGCCCTCCACCTGTCCATAGGTGGCGTAGCTGATGCCGTTGGCTCCTAAAGCGCGAATGATCGGGGTGGTGGCATCCCTGGGCATAGTTTGGAAATTTGCGCCCTGGCCAAACGCTTGTCCTTGCAACACTTGGGCGGCAAAGGTTTGTTGGGTGCCACTTTCAGAAGGTCGATTGATTACTTGAATGGTGTTGTTTGGCCCCCCAACCTCAGACCAATTACTAATTTTTCCCGTAAAAATATCCCGTAACTGAGCCGAAGTTAACCCTCCAGCAAAGGGATTTTGCCTGCCCACCATAACGGCGATCGTGTCACTGGCCACCGGCACCGCCGCAAGGCCTTGGGCCTGTTCCTGGGAAGTGAGAGGACGGGAACTAGCAGATAGATCAACTTTGCCCAAAATTAGGTTCACAACGCCCTTATCGGTGCCCTGGGCATCGTTTTGCACCACTGTGCCGGGGAAGGTTTGCTGAAATTCAGCCTTTAGGACCTCATTGATGTTGACCATACTAGTAGATCCATCAATGGTAACTTTTGTCCCCGCTGGAACTTGGGTTGGCGCCACAAACGCATCGGAAGCTTGCAATTCTGGGGGAGGAGGTAACTGCCCTGGTTCGTTAACCATCTCTCCTGGGTTTTCACCACCCGTTTGGAAGCGTTGCCATAGCCACCAGCCGCCCCCCGCCACCACCACTCCGGTAATGGCTAAAGCTCCGATTAAAATAACTGCTTCATTTTTTTGCCCCATGGGTCATTGCTCCCAACTCTGTGCCATCGAAGTGGACAAATCATAGCCCATTTAGCTTCAATTAACCTTTACTTAACCTTGGGGTAATTTTGCCTAGCTCTCCTAATAAACTTTAAAATCAAAATACATTTCTCCTGTCGGGTTAATCATCATGGTGCCAACCCTCGATCGCCAACAATTAGTTTCCCTCAATCTTCCCGACCAGATCCTACTCCAGGTTACCCCAGAGCAATTTGCCCAGTTGGCGATCGCCAATCGGGATCTAAGACTAGAACGTACAGCCACAGGAGCTTTGATTGTGAATCCCCCCACTGGTAGCGAATCCGGTAATCGGAATGCCAGAATTATCACTCAACTTGGGGTATGGAGTGAAGCAAATGAAAACTTGGGTGAAATTTTTGATTCTTCTGCCGGCTTCAAACTTCCCAATGGGGCCAACCGATCACCGGATGCGTCCTGGGTTGCCAGGCAACGTTGGGATGCCCTAACCCCAGCAGAAAAAAAAGCTTTTGCCCCCCTTTGCCCCGATTTCGTAGTGGAATTACGTTCTGCTACCGATGCCATCAAAGATTTGCGGGAAAAGATGGAAGAATATATGGAGAACGGAGCAAAATTAGGTTGGTTGATCGATCCCCAAAATAGACGGGTAGAAATTTATCGCCCCAGGCAAGCTGTCGAAGTTTTACAAAATCCAGACACATTATCGGGGGAAGAGGTTTTGCCGGGATTCACCCTCTTTCTGAAGAGAATTTTTCCGGTTTAATCACCATATTTTTCTTTCTTTCCTAATTTATATACTGAAATTTATCAACTACTGAAATAATTTTTGTGTAGTGATTACTTCAATGATTCTTAAAGTTTTGTCACCAATCCTGAAGGCCCTTACGCACAATTTGTATAATAGCTTTTTTTTAAAGTCTTCCCTCACTTTGATGTCAACTACTTGGCAAAAATCAAAATAGAGCTATCTCCACCTGCCCTTGTATGATGGTGAAACAGGATAATTTTGAGATTCTAACAAGGTAAGCTGATGAAAATTTTGGTCACCGGCGGCACGGGCTTTTTAGGCACAACCCTCTGCAATCAACTAGAGGCCCAGGGTCATGAGCTAACCAAAATCAATTCCCGTAACTGTGACCTGACCCAACCGGATTCCCTACATCAGTTTACCAAGGGCAGTTTCGACCAAATTTATCACCTGGCTGCTTGGACCCAAGCGGGGGATTTTTGTTTGTCCCATCCGGGGGAACAGTGGCTGATCAACCAAAAATTAAACACTAACGTTCTAGATTGGTGGCATGGCCAACAACCCCAGGCGAAGTTGATTTTTATGGGCACTAGTTGCGCCTACGACCCTAATTTGCCCTTGGAGGAGGAATATTACCTCACCGGCTTACCCATTGATAGTTTGTTCACCTACGCCATGACCAAAAGGATGCTCTATGCGGGGGCGTTGGCATTACAAAAACAGTATGGGCTCAAATATCTCTGCCTAGTACCTTCTACCCTATACGGCCCCGGATACCATACCGACGGACGGCAGATGCATTTTATTTTTGACCTAATTCGCAAAATTATTCGGGGTAAGCTCTACGGCGAAACGGTTACCCTCTGGGGGGACGGTTATCAACAACGGGAATTGGTCTTTGTAGAGGATTTTGCCCGCATTGCCCTGGAACTGGCGGCCACGGTGGATAACGATTTAGTCAATATTGGCGCGGGGGAAGAATTTACCATTCGTCGCTTTGCGGAATTAATTTGCCAGGAAGTGGACTACGACTTTGATTTGATTGAATTCGATACCAGCCGTTACGTGGGGGCCAAATCAAAATGCTTGGGGGTGAAAAAACTCCATGGCCTAATGCCGGATTTACAACTGACCAGTTTGGATCAGGGTTTGGCCAAAACCATTAAGTGGTTCTGGAGCGAACAGGAAAAGTTGGTGCCTGCTTCTGTATCCTGAAAGGGTAACTAGATTCCCCTCTCCTGTGATTTCCATGACCACTAAACAGATTGCCCCCTATGGTTCCTGGCGATCGCCAATTACGGCTGATGCGTTGTTGGCGGAGAGTATTGGTTTGGGGGCAGTGCAAAACAGCGGTGAAGATGTCTTTTGGCTAGAAGCGAGGCCGGCAGAAAAAGGGCGTAATGTTCTAGTTCACCGGCAACCCAATGGCACTGTGCGGGATGTCACTCCGGCCCCTTTCAATGTCCGCACCAAAGTTCATGAATATGGTGGTGGCGCCTTTTTGGTCACGGCGGATGGGGTTTATTTCAGTAATTTCAGCGATCAACAGGTTTACGTCCAAGGCGTTGGGCAAGAACCGCAACGATTGACCAACAGACCAGACTGTCGTTTTGCTGATTTTGTTTTGGATCAACCTAGACAAAGGTTAATTGCCGTTTGTGAACGTCACAATGGGGAGGAAAAAGAACCGGAAAATTTTCTTGCTGCCATTAGTTTAGAAAGCGGAGAAGTCACGGCGATCGCCACGGGCCATGATTTTTATTCTTCCCCCCGCCTTAGTCCTGATGGGCAAAAATTAGCTTGGATTACCTGGGACCATCCCCATATGCCCTGGGACGTGACCCAACTATGGTTGGCCAACATTGACCAAACAGGGAGCCTAAGTAGTCTTAAAGTCATTGCAGGCCAGGCAGGCAACGAATCCATCCACGAACCCCAATGGTCCCCCGACGGCAGTTTATATTTTGTCGGCGATCGGACTGATTGGTGGAACCTATACCGCTATCACAAAGGGGAAGTGGATAACGTTTTTCCCCTCGACGCAGAATTTGCCTATCCCCATTGGGTATTTGGTTTACGGAGCTATACCTTTGTCGATACCGACACGATTCTTTGTACTTTCACCCAGGATGGCGCTTGGCAGTTGGGCAAACTGAAACCCTCCCGTAAACAGTTAAGCATTTTGGGACTGCCCTACAGCAATTACTCTTCTTTATGTAGTGACGGCAAAACTCTCTGGTTCATTGGCAGTGGTCCCACCACATCATCCGCCGTGGTTGCCCTAGCAGTGGAGGCCCAAGAAACAGAAATTCTCAAAGTGGCTAGTGATTTTACCCTTGACCCAGCCTACCTTGCCCAGCCCCAAGCCATCAGTTTTTCCGGTGATGATGGTCAAACCGCCCACGCCTGGTACTATCCCCCCACCAACGGTGATTTCCAAGGCCCCTCCGATGCCCTGCCTCCCTTGTTGGTCAAAAGCCATGGTGGTCCTACGGCGGCGGCCGGTAATTCTCTGAGTTTAAAAATTCAGTATTGGACTAGTCGAGGCTTTGCCTATGTGGATGTCAATTACGGTGGCAGTACGGGTTATGGCCGGGATTATCGTCAACGGCTAAATGGTCAGTGGGGCATTGTTGATGTGGCGGATTGCGTCAATGCGGCCCGTTACCTGGCAGACCAAGGTTTGGTAGATGGGGAGCAACTGGCCATTTCCGGTGGTAGTGCGGGGGGCTACACTACCCTGGCAGCCCTGACTTTCCACAACGTTTTTAAAGCCGGGGCTAGTTATTACGGTGTGAGCGATTTGACTGCCCTGGCTACCGATACCCACAAATTTGAGGCCCGTTACCTCGACGGCCTAATTGGCCCCTATCCAGAAAGAAAGGATTTATACGAACGGCGATCGCCAGTGAACCATGCAGACCAGCTTACTTGCCCGGTGATTTTCTTCCAGGGCTTGGAGGACAAAGTTGTGCCCCCTAACCAAACGGAAATGATGGTGCAAGCCCTCAAAGCCAAAGGCATTAAGGTGGAATATGTGGCCTTTCCCGAAGAACAACATGGCTTCCGCATGGCCGCCAACATTAAAAAAGCCCTGGAGTCAGAACTTGCTTTCTACGGCGAAGTGTTCGGCTTTACCCCTGCCAAAAATTGACGGCCAATGACCAGGGGCAGATTTTGTCCCAAGACTAATTTGTGCAATAATCAGAGTTTGCGTATAAATTACCGTATTCCTTCCCGCAACAGTTATGGCTAAAAAAGGTAAGGGGGCACGCCTCGTCATCACCCTAGAATGCACCGAGTGCCGCAGTAACCCCGACAAGCGTTCCAATGGCGTTAATCGTTACACCACGATGAAAAATCGTCGTAACACCACCGCCCGGTTGGAACTGAAAAAATTCTGCACCCACTGCAACAAACACACTATCCACAAGGAAACCAAATAAATTCCCTGGTCTGTGAACATTTTCCTTAGTTCGGTATCCGCTTTGTAACCGAGATGCCCAAACTAGCACCCTATCAAGTCATCTTCGCTAATCTCCATGAACTACTACCGTAAACGCCTTTCTCCCCTGCCCCCCAATCAGCCGATTGACTATAAAGACACGGAATTATTGCGTAAATTCATCACTGAACGGGGCAAAATTCTCCCCCGACGCATCACTGGTTTGACTGCTAAACAACAACGGGATTTGACCACTGCGGTGAAGCGCTCCCGCTTGGTGGCTCTGTTACCTTTCGTCAACAAAGAAATTTAGTTTTTTCTGTAGAAAATTAAATACACTCCAATGTCTGTGAATTAGGGTCGAGAAAATCTTTTCTTTTTAGGCCCTAATTTTCTTCTTTTAGTAGCTCTCTAGCCATTTGCAGGTATTCATCTCTACTTTTTTGAACTTCATCAAACCGAGATAGGTTTCCTGTAATTTCTGCTATTGTTGGACTCATCCAACCGATTACTTGAAGAATTTTGTCGTGTTGCTGCTTGATTTTAGAGTTATTACAGATGGGTTCATGGTGGAATATTTTGTTCCTAAATTTATTGATATCTCCTAGTGTATTGGATAATATTGCTCTAGTTCTCAAAGATCTGGGTAATTGGGGCATAAAGTCCTTATTTTTAAACAGGACAGGATAAAGTTTTTGCTTATGTTCATATTCTCTGTAAGACAACGCTGTCCAAAACCCTAGAGTCAAAGAACTAAGAATTTGATTATGCCTCAGGTCTCTACCTTGGCTTTGAATGATTTTTTGAATTTTTTCTCTATCTTTATCACAAAGAAATAAATGAGCTTTTGTGGTTGGAACAAGCCAATCTTCCCCATAGACACAATAAATTGCATGGTCAAAGTGGTTTCTTAAGGTTATTTCATAGCTTTGCAGTAATGGATAAAAGCATTCACTCAACGCAATATTCCAGAGATAGTTTCCAAATATATCAGCGTGACTATCTCCGTTGGAAATACGGTAGGAAACCAGCCTTCTATATGACAGAGCTTTCCTGAGTTCCTGTTGTTGAATTTGCCGAAAATCCACCGTTTCGTTAAAATAGACTTGAGTCCCATGGTTAATCCTCTGTCAGTATAACTGTTATCGATCCAAGGGTAAGAAATATATGCGCTTAAAGGTGCATAACGTCCAGATTTATAAACGGCGATTGTTCGTCGTTCTGCCTCTGGGTAGAAAATACAGGGAAATGCAGTGGCTTTTGTGGTTGCTGCATTTTTCTTTGTCCGTGACCCGTGAAATTTACTGGCTATAAAAATTGTGGTTGAGTTAAGCCAATTTCTATCCTAGGGAACTGGAACTTTTCCAACTTTGCCCTTATCTTAGGCGTATCCCCTTGGGGAATTTGGGTGCAGAGGAGTAAACTTTATGGTCTTGAGTCGAGACGTTAAATCTTCCCCGGAGCAAGGCTCTAGGGTTTCGTCAACGTTATCCGGCTACCGTTTAGCGGAATTGATTCGTCAGCGGGCTTGGGTGGAAATTGACCAAGCGGCGTTGGTGCATAACGTCCGGCAGTTCCGCCAGTATGTGGGGCCAAAAACTAATTTGATGGCGGTGGTCAAAGCCGATGCCTATGGCCATGGAGCAATCCGGGTAGCCCAAACTGCGTTACAAGCCGGGGCTGATTGGTTGGCGATCGCCACTTTGGGGGAGGGCATCGAACTGAGGGAAGCGGGCATCACCGCCCCGATTTTGCTTTTGGGAGGTATTAATAGCCCAGAGGAAATTGAAGCCATTGCCCATTGGCGACTACAGCCCACCCTCTGCTCCCCGGAACAGGCCCAATTGTTTAACGATATTTTGCTTAAGTTGGGTAAGGTTTTACCCGTACATCTCAAGCTGGATACGGGCATGACTAGGCTGGGGACTCCCTGGATCCAGGCGGCGAACTTTGTTGGTTTGGTGCAATCTTTGCCCCAGCTACGGCTAGCCAGTTTATATTCCCATCTGGCCACAGCGGACGACCCCAACACCGCCACCATGCTCCAGCAACAGGAAAGATTTGCCAAGGCGATCGCCAGTTTGCGTCAAGCCCGATTACCCATACCCAAATTACATTTAGCTAATTCTGCAGCCACCCTCCACGGCCAGGCTTGGCACTACGACATGGTCCGGGTAGGTTTAGGTTTGTATGGCCTTTATCCTGCTCCCCACCTAGGCGATCGCCTGGACCTAAAACCCGTATTAACAGTGCGGGCCAAAATCACCCAGATCAGAACCATTCCCCCCGGCACCGGCGTTAGTTACGGTCACCAATTCGTTAGTGAAGAAACCATGCCCATGGGGGTGGTGGGCATTGGCTATGCGGACGGTGTCCCCCGTAATCTTTCCAATCAATTGGAAGTGCTTTTGCGGGGCCAACCAGTGCGACAAATCGGGGCCATCACCATGGATCAAATGATAGTGGATTTACGGGGCATTGATAATCCCCAAGTGGGGGAAGTGGTTACCCTGATTGGCCAAGACGGCGATCGCCAAATCACCGCAGATCATTGGGCTTCTACTTTGGGCACCATATCCTGGGAAATTCTCTGTGGCTTCAAACACCGTCTACCCCGTATTCTTATCTAATCAGCCATGGTGAATCCCTTGCAACCATAATTGCTGACCGGAAAAACTGCCCAGTTGCCAAGCCCCCAGAATTTCGCTCGAAGGTCAACTAAATGGGGCCGATTCGCTCTGTAAATTAATTCTTTACCCACAGGCGATCGCCCGAAAAACAAATTACCATAGTGGTGGATGACTGCCATTAACTTTTCAGTCGTTTCGTTTTGTTTATTGACATACAAATTTTCTTAACCGGCATTGGCTGATTTTTTGCCCAAAAAACATATTCCTTTGTATTGGGTACTAATTCTCCCCTTAGTGCTGCAAGTTTTGCTGGTTATGGCAGTTTTGGTCTTTTCCGCGCTATCGTTAGATCTTTTCGGCCAACCTAATAATAATGTCTATCTTTTTCTAGTTCTGGGCATTATCATTTTTTTAATTCCCGCCCTGACTAGTCTCTACATTGCTCGTTTAGTCATTGAACCCCTACGAAAACTAGTTACTACCAGTCAAAATTTGGCCCAAGGCACTTCCCACGACACCATATCGAAACCAGTGGCCATTGCAGAAATTCAGCAGCTTGCCAACGCCATTAATGGTATGGCCCTGCGGTTGCAACAATCCCTGGCACAAACCAAGGCAGAACTCCAAGGCTCCAAAGAACTATATCGGCAAGTAGTACAAAGTCAGACAGATTTTATTTTACGCTCCCAACCAGATACCACCATCACCTTTGCCAACGATGCCCTTTGTCAAGCCCTAGGGCTTGCTTTACCCGAGGTAATCGGCTTGCAATGGCTGGATTTCATTAGCGAAGAAGACTTGAAAATAGTGCTGGACAAAATAGCCTGCTTAACCCCAGAACAGCCACAATTTATCAATGAAAATCAGGATAAAAGGGCAGGAGGAGTATTAGGTTACACCCAATGGGTTAGTCGGGGAATTTTCAATGACAAGGGTCAATTAATTGAAATTCAGTCCGTTGGTCGGGATATTTCAGCCCTGAAAGAAACCCAACTAGAATTAAGACAAAGTCAAAAATTTATTGAAAGTATTGCCGAAGCAACCCCCAGCCTTCTATACATATATGACCATATTAAACAAGCCAATATCTATAGTAATCGTTCTGTTGCTGAATTTTTAGGTTATTCTCCAGAAGAAATTAAAACAATGGGGGCCAGCTTGTTTACAAATATTTGCCACCCAGAAGACTTGCCACGAATTTTAGCCGCCATTGAAAATTGTCAAAAATTAAGGGACGGTGAAATACTTGAAATTGAGTATCGTGTCCGAGATGCTAGACAACAATGGCGCTGGCTCCTAAGCCGAGACTTAGTTTTTACCCGAACAGAAACAGGACAACTTTGGCAAACCTTAGGCACAGCTCAGGATATTACCCAACGGAAAGAAGCGGAAATAGAGTTGGAAAAAATTAAAACTTTTCTTGCTTCCATTGTGGAAAATATTCCTGACATGATCTTTGTTAAAGATGCAAAAACTCTGAGATTTTTAGAATTAAATAAAGCTGGTGAAAGTTTAATCGGTTATACGAAAGAAGAAGTGTTAGGAAAAAATGATTATGAGCTATTTCCTCAGGAGCAGGCTGAATGGTTTATCCAAGAGGATAGGCAAGTTTTACTATCTGGGGAAGTTCAAGATATCCCCATGGAAGTTATCCAAACCTGCCACGAAGGGATACGTATTTTACACACTAAAAAAATCCCTATTTGTGACGCATCCGGTCAAGCGCAATATTTATTGGGTATTTCCGCTGATATTACTGATCTGTTGGAATCCCAACAACGTTTGCAGGAATTAGCTCGCCATATTCCGGGGGTAATCTATCAGTTTCGCATGCGTCCCGATGGTACTTTTCACTTTCCCTATGCCAGTGAGGGGATTCGGAAAATTTATGGAGTTAGCCCTGAGGAGGTAAAAGAAGATGCCACCCCAGTTTTTAACGTGTTGCACCCTGATGAATTGCCAGGAGTTTCCCGATCCATTTATGAGTCTGCAGAAAACCTAACTCCCTGGTATTACGAGTATCGAGTTTGTTTTGCTGATGGACGAGTGATCTGGGTATTAGGCTACGCCACGCCCCGGAGGGAAAGCGATGGAGGCACCATTTGGCATGGCTATATTAAAGACATTACTGATCGCAAAGAAGAAGAATATTTATTAATTAAAGCCAAAGAAAGGGCAGAAACAGCGGAGCAAACCTTACAAAAAGCTCAAATTCGGCTAAAAAGGTTTAATAAAAAACTAAGTCAATTAATAGATATTGATGGGTTGACGAAGATTGCTAACCGTCGTTGCTTTAATGTCCGCATTAAACAAGAGTGGCGGAGATTATCTAGGGCTCAAGTGCCCATATCCTTAATCATGTTTGATATAGATTGCTTCAAAAATTACAATGACCGCTATGGCCATCCGGAGGGGGATCTGTGCTTAATTAGGGTGGCCCAAGCAGCTAGAAAAGCTGCCAGTCGGCCAGCGGACTTAGTGGCCCGTTTTGGGGGGGAAGAATTTGCGGTGCTTTTGCCCGAAACCGATACCAAGGGGGCAATTATGGTTGCTGAGAAAATCATTCAAGCCATTAGCCAATTGGCGATCGCCCATGAAGCTTCCCCCATTAGTGGGCAAATCACAATCAGTTTGGGCATCGGCACCCAGTTTCCCTCCAAGGAACTCATCTCCAGGACCCTTATCAAACAAGCGGATCGGGCCCTGTATGAGGCAAAACGCCGGGGCAGAAATCAGTATGTGGTCTGGACGGAAGAACTGGAAGGGGAGTCCTCACTTTCATGAGGTCCCAAGGCTAGGACAGCGTCCTTGAGAGCTTCAGAACGGTCGTCATAGCAATTACTTTCAGGAACAAAGCGGAACACTTGCAATTTTTCCAAGCGTCGCTTGGTTTGCCCTGTTGCCCCCACAATGTAAACGGCCCGACCTTTTTCCGCCGCCTCTTCGATGGCATTTTCCAGGGCCAGGGAAGCGGTTACTCCCAAATGGGGCACATCACTGACATCGAAAACAATGGCGGCGCATTCTTGAATAGCATTATGTTCCCTGGCGATCGCCTTGGCCACCCCAAAAATCATTGGGCCACTGAGTTGGAAAAGCAAGACCCGGCCATTGCCCTCATCTAGCCAACGTTTCTCATTGGCGGAAAGGAGAATTTCGTCGTCGGCATCGCTAATACTTTTCACAGCTTTGGACTGCAACGCACTCATACGGTCAATGGTGAGAATATTGGCAATAAATACACCAATACCGACCGCTGCAATTAGATCCACCAATACCGTCAGGGCAATGACGGCATACATAATCAATGCCCCTTTGATAGAGACGTGGTGGGCCCGCTTGAGGAAACCCCAATCAATG
This sequence comes from Synechocystis sp. CACIAM 05, assembly GCF_010222815.1. Classification (GTDB taxonomy): domain Bacteria; phylum Cyanobacteriota; class Cyanobacteriia; order Cyanobacteriales; family Microcystaceae; genus Synechocystis. Next base: position 2,809,545 of record NZ_CP019225.1, read on the forward strand.
ATGTCCACCCCAACTTTGAACGCAATACCAGCCAATACGGCCAGGGGAATGGTAGCCGCCAATTTAGCTGCGCCTAAAATTACCACCAGTAACACCATCGCCCGGATCAAGCCAGACAGGGCTGTGCGTCCCCCGGACTGGATATTTACCACCGTCCCCATGGTGGCCCCAGCTCCCCCCAAGCCACCAAATAAACCGGACATTACATTGCCGATGCCCTGGCCGACTAATTCCTTGTTGGAGTTATGTTCTGTGCGGGTCAAGCTATCAGCCACCACCGAAGTCAGGAGGGCATCAATACAGCCCAGCATTCCCAGAACAGCCGCATCAATCAGCATTCTCTGTAATTGATCAGCCTGAAACACTGGTAGCTGTAGAGCGGGCAAACCGGCCTGAATTTCCCCAATGCGACGGATATCCAGATCGCCAAATAGGGTGATGGAAATAATTGTCCCCAACACTAAAGCCACCAATTGGGGCGGAGCAAACTTTTTCCAACGGGAAGGCATAAACCAAATAATGCCCACCGTCATGAGCGCCAATAGGGTTTCCACCGGCCTGACATTGCTTACTAGGTTAGGGAGGGCCTGGAGGGTGCCGATTACCCCTCCCTTGGGACTAGCTTGGCCAAGAAAGGGAGCCAGTTGCAAAATCACCAAAATAATCCCAATGCCGGACATAAAGCCGGAAATGACTGTGTAGGGCATCATGGTGACGTATTTGCCCAATTTGAGCAGACCAAAGGCAATCTGGAACAACCCCGCCATCATTACCACAGTGAAGGCCATGGCCAAGCCATTGTCGGGATCTGCCGCCACTAAACTAGCAATAACCGCCGTTTGCACCACCGTCATGGGCCCAGTTGGTTCGGAAATTAAGGTGGGGGTGCCGCCAAATAAGGCCGCGAAAAACCCTACGATCACCGCCCCCCAGAGTCCTGCCGTAGCCCCTGCTCCGGAAGCAATCCCGAAGGCTAAGGCCATGGGCAGGGCAATAACCGCCGCTGTAACCCCGCCAAAAAGGTCCCCCTGCAGGTTCCTAAAATGAATTTTGTTAGTTATTTGCATTATTCAATATCCCCAAAAATGGGTTAGTCATAGTCTTTAGTCTATTTAAAATAGATTTCCATAGAGAATATTCTAGGGCTGGTTTTTACTTCAGGCAATGATGCAGATAGATAAAATCTATACCAAATGTCAAAAGAGGACTCCCGTTAGAGCCTGAGCGGTGAGATCAATTTTGGCCAATGATTAAACTAAATCTTTTTAGGGATAGGGATTGATTGGTGCTCTGCTGTCGAGCTTGACAACCATAAATCTTCCCCAGCCCCCATTGAGCAAATTTTTCTCTATTATTCTCCTAAACTGCGGGGATCTAGGGCATCTCGCAGGCCGTCTCCCAATAGATTAAAAGCCAGGACAGTCAAAATAATTAGTACTGCGGGGGGCCAGACCAACCAAGGTTGCAACACCAAGATAGAAGCATTGGTGGCAATGGAAAGTAAATTTCCCCAACTAGGATCCGGTTGTTGAATGCCCAGGCCGATCAAGCTCAACACTGATTCGGCCACAATAAATCCGGGCACTGCCAACGTGGCGGAAATAATAATGTAACTGGCGGTTTGGGGCAAAATGTGGCGCACAATAATCCTTGGTGCCCCGGCCCCCATGGCTTTGGCGGCTTGGACGTATTCCTGTTGTTTGAGGGAAAGCACTTGACCTCGAATTACCCTAGCTAACCCAGACCAACTAATGAAAGAAGTAATTACCACAATGAGCAAAAACCTTTGGGCACTGCTCAGACCGGGAGGTAACACCGCCGCTAGGGCCACCAACAGGTAAATGCCAGGGATGGTCATCAGCACTTCTACTAGACGCATTAAAACCACGTCTAACCAACCACCGAAGTATCCAGCAACGCCTCCCACCACCATGCCTAAGGGAAAGGAAATGGTAATGCCAATGAGGCCAATGAATAGGCTAATGCGGCCACCAAATAATAAACGGCTAAATTGATCCCGTCCCTGTTCGTCTGTCCCCAATAAGTTGATCTTACCCGGCCCTAAGGTACCAATTAAATGGCGATCGCCTGGGATACCCGGAAAAATTTCCACCGGGGCAAAACTGGGGGGTAAGGGTAATTTAATTTGTCCCCAGACGTAACTATCCCCTTGGACCCAAAAGCGCACCGGGGAAGGTTGCCTGAAATCTATCTCTAAAGGTCTTAATCCCGTTTCTAAATCGGTGGGTAACTGGCTGGTGGGGTAAACGGTGGGCCCGATCCATTTCCCCTCCGGCGATCGCCAATGGATTTGAGTGGGAGGCAGTAGGGAACCATCCACTTGGGCGTTGTAGGGATTGTAGGGAGCAAAAATATCCGCTCCAATGACAGCGACGTAAAACAACAATAGTAGGATGGCACCCCAACGAGCCAGGCTATTGCGCCGCAGTTTTTTCCACCAATCCATAAAAATTTGTCCCCTAGCAACGGCCGCTATCCAAATCCAGATAACGCTCAATCAACAAAATAGCAACAATATCATCCACCGGGCGGGGGGGAGTCCTTAAACCCAAGGGCACCAAACGCCCTAATCCCTGAGGAGGATACATTTGCCAATATCTTTGCCTGGCTTCCACAGTACTGTTTTTTTCGTTCACCAATGCCAGGGCCATGGCTGGGGGTAAGTAACTTTGCAATTGCTTTTGCCATTGTTTAGCGGTGGTTTGATTCCCCATTACCACTTGCTCCACTTGATATTGATCACACAGGGCCGGCAGTCGCTGGGGCACTTCCTGGGCCGCAATGGTTTCGTGGTACAAAATTTGGCGATCGCCAGTCATCACCGCCACCCCACATTTATCCCGACCAGGATCAAATCCTAAATAATTCATACAACTTGGTAATTTACTTAATTTTCCAGTGGGCCAACGTCCCATGGTAATGGTTAGGCTGTCATCCAAAAACTTGGTCTTTAACCTAGTCCGAGAAAATCTTTGGAAAAGCGTCATACCATTGAAAAATCTATCGGAATTCCTTTGCAAAGGAGAATTTTTACAAAACTTCTTGACCGGGGTTGAAAGTGAATTTTTCCCTGGGCAGTCAGTCTAGGGTGTGATAGAGAGAAAAGGCGGTTGAGTATATCATGGGCATATAAGACGTTTTTGTTGGTTGCCACTGCCTTGCATAGCGAAGTTATTTGTTTTCCTCAACTACCCCTCGCTGTTTACCGGGAAATCGCGGCCCATGTGCAACAGCTTGCCGGTGTGACCGCGACCCTTCTGACTCCCACTTTTACCCAGTTTGACTATTTCAACAGTCAGGTGGGGGGCCTGGAGCTGACCCTACAGGATGATTTTTCCCCCGGCGATCGCCAAATTATTGAGGAAATTCTCACCTTCTATGCCAAACAATACGGCACTCCGGAGCGACGGCCCGCCATGGTTTCTTCCTACACCCCTTAGAATATCTGCTCCACTGGTCGAGAACTAGACTGTCCCCAATCATTCCAACTTGATGGCTGCTAACCCTGCCCTGCCCCCCCAAAACATTGAAGCTGAAGAGTGCATCCTGGGGGGGATTCTCCTCGATCCAGAGGCCATGGGGCGCATCATTGACCTCCTCGTGGTGGACGCTTTCTATGTTAAAGCCCACCGTTTGATCTACGAGGCCATGCTTAGTCTCCATGGCCAAAGTCAGCCCACGGATTTGATGTCCGTCAGCAGTTGGCTCCAAGATCACCATCATTTCGAGGCGATCGGGGGCATGGTGAAATTAACTCAATTATTAGATCGCACCATTTCAGCGGTGAACATTGACCGTTTTGCCGCCCTAATCATGGATAAATATTTGCGTCGCCAATTAATTGCAGCGGGGCATGACATCGTTGATTTGGGTTACGAAACTAGCAAAGAATTAGAAATAATTTTCGATGAATCGGAACAAAAAATATTTCGCCTCACCCAATCTCGTCCCCAAGCAGGGCTAGTACCGCTATCGGAAACCTTAGTTAATACTTTCATTGAATTAGATAAATTACACGAAAAACTTTCCAGTCCAGGGGTAGAAACCCAATTCTATGATCTTGATGCAATGACAGGGGGACTACAGCGGGCAGATTTAATTATTTTGGCCGGCAGGCCGTCGATGGGAAAAACGGCATTCGGTTTAGGAATTGCCGCTAACATTGCTAAAAACCAGAATTTGCCTGTGGCTATTTTTAGCTTAGAAATGTCCAAGGAACAGTTGGCATTAAGACTAGTGGCTAGTGAATCCTTAATTGATAGTAACCGTTTACGGACAGGGCACTTTAGCCAAGCAGAATTTGAACCTTTAACGGCGGCCATGGGCACCCTTTCTAGCTTGCCCATATACATTGACGATACGGCAAGTATTTCCGTAACCCAAATGCGTTCCCAGGTGCGTCGCCTCCAAAGTGAACAAAAAGGTCCATTGGGTATGGTTCTAATTGATTATTTGCAACTGATGGAAGGAGGCAGTGATAATCGGGTACAGGAATTATCAAAAATTACCCGTTCTCTCAAAGGTTTAGCCAGGGAAATTAACGCGCCAGTAATTGCTTTATCTCAGTTAAGTCGAGCGGTGGAATCTAGAACTAACAAACGGCCAATGATGTCTGATTTGAGAGAAAGTGGATCTATTGAGCAGGACGCAGATTTAATTATGATGATTTATCGAGATGAATATTATAATCCCGACACGCCGGACCCAGGGGTAGCAGAATTGTTAATTGTTAAACATAGAAATGGACCCACTGGCGTAGTTAAATTGCTATTTAAACCGGAATTTACCCAGTTTTTAAATCTGCAACGAAGTAATGATTACTAGATTGAATAAAAAATTTACTGATAAGGTTTCTGATAAATTGGTCAATAAAAAATCTTCCCTACTTTTTATTCATCAATGGTGAACCAATGGGATTCGCAAATACACAGTCACCTTGGGCACATCGGGTGAGGTACAGTAAAAGCTGTTAATTTGTTATCCAAATCCCCCTAGCCTGCGGCGCTATGCTTCCCCTATGCGAGAACAGATTTCTGTCCTTACCCAAAATCTTAGTCAAACCATTGTGGGCAAGGATGAGGCCATTCGTTTGGTGTTGGTGGCCCTGTTGAGTGGGGGCCATGCTTTGCTGGAAGATGTGCCCGGTGTGGGCAAAACCCTCTTAGCTAAGTCCCTGGCCCGTTCCATTAACGGCAAGTTTCAGCGGGTGCAGTGTACCCCCGATTTATTACCCACCGATATTACCGGCACTAACATTTGGAACCCCAGTAGTCGTGAGTTTGAGTTTTTGCCCGGCCCGGCGTTTGCCAATATTCTCTTAGCCGATGAAATTAACCGGGCTACCCCCCGCACCCAGGCTGCTTTGTTGGAGGTGATGGAAGAAAAACAGGTCACAGTGGACGGTGAAACCCGTTTGGTGCCCCATCCGTTTTTTGTCATTGCTACCCAGAATCCCATTGAGTACCAGGGGACTTTTCCTCTACCGGAAGCCCAGTTAGATCGTTTTGCCCTTTCCCTCAGTTTGGGTTATCCGTCGGAAGCAGAAGAACTGAAAATGCTCCAGCGGCAACAAAATCCAGAGGCGATCGCCGTGGGAGATTTAGAGTCTTGTATTTCCTTGGAAGAAGTGGAGGCATTACAAAAAGCGGTGCGGCAGGTAAAACTAACGGAGGATTTGCAACAGTATCTCCTACGCTTAGTGCGGGCCTCCCGGACTGATGAGGACGTTACTTTGGGGGTTAGTCCCCGGGGCACAACAGCTCTACAACGGGCAACCCAAGCCTTTGCCTTTTTGGAAGAACGGGATTATGCCATTGACGACGATGTGAAATTTGTTGCTCCCCATGTGTTGGCCCACCGCTTAATTCCTGCGAGCGGCAAAGATCCCAAGGCAATTTTGCAAAGACTTTTGGACAGCGTACCCATTTAATTTATTTAACCAAATCGTTCTTTCTTTCCCATGGCAAAAACTCCCATTTTGGTCACCGGTGGGGCCGGTTTTATCGGTGCCAACTTTGTTTACCATTGCGTTCAAACCTGCGGCGATCGCCGTATTGTTGTCCTCGATGCCCTCACCTATGCTGGGAACCGAGCCACTTTAGCACCATTGGAAAAACTGCCCAATTTTCGCTTTGTCCAGGGAGACATTGGCGATCGCCATTTGGTGGATCAACTATTGAGGGAAGAGCAGATTGAGACCATAGCCCATTTTGCGGCGGAATCCCATGTGGACCGTTCCATCCTTGGCCCTGGAGCCTTTGTACAAACCAATGTGGTGGGTACTTTCACCCTGTTGGAAGCTTTTCGAGAACATTGGCAAAGCCAAGGAAAGCCAGCCCAATTTCGCTTTCTCCACGTTTCCACCGATGAAGTTTACGGCAGTTTAACCCCCGATGAATCGGGTTTTTCGGAAACCACTCCCTACGCCCCCAACAGTCCCTATTCCGCTTCCAAGGCCGGCAGTGATCATTTGGTGCGGGCCTATTTTCACACCTACGGCTTGCCCACTTTAATTACTAATTGTTCCAACAATTATGGCCCCTACCAATTTCCCGAAAAGTTAATTCCCCTCATGTGCCTCAACATTCTGCGTGGGGAAAAGTTGCCGGTGTATGGTGACGGTCAAAATGTGCGGGATTGGCTTTATGTCACAGACCACTGCCAAGCTCTGGACTTAGTTTTGCACCAAGCCTTGCCGGGGGCAACCTACAACATTGGCGGCAACAATGAAGTTAAAAATATTGAATTGGTAGAAATTTTATGCGACTTGATGGACGAATTAGCTCCTGATTTACCAGTTAACCCGGCACGACAACTGATTAGCTATGTGACCGATCGCCCTGGGCATGATCGCCGCTACGCCATTGATGCCAGCAAGATTAAACGGGAATTGGGCTGGGAGCCAAAAGTAACAGTGGAAGGGGGCTTAAGACAAACAGTGCAATGGTATTTAGACCATGAAGCCTGGTGGAGGCCCCTGTTGGGTTAATGAATATCAACCAAACGCGATCGCCTAGTCCATTGGGTAACAGGGATTGCAGAGATTGACAAAATCCTATTGCTGGGGTGGACTCTCGCGCTCCATCTCAATGCGGAGGGGAGCATCAGGTTTTTCCGTTAATCCCAAGCTATTGAGAACCTGCACCACGCCAAAGGCCACCACTACCCCCAGCACCAGTCCTCCCACCACCAAAATGACAAACCAGTTACGGGCTTTTTTCAGAGCTTCTTCCCGACGAGCTCCTGTGATGTCGTCGTATTCGTCAAAACTAGAGTTACCGTGGTCGGAGCCACCACCATTGGGGGAAGGGAAAACCATAAAATCTCAGGGCGATCGCCAAAATAGCCCCTTAAGGTTATCCTGATTTTCCGCCTTGGCAAAGGCCAAAATTATCTAATCCCCCCAAGCATCTCTTAAGGAAGACAATCAATCTGGACGCAAATTAGGCGCAAACTTATCCGGCACTTCCTGGAGATGGTCAGATTGCCAAGTAAAATTCCCCACCCCCAAGGTCAAAGAACGCAGTTCAATAATGAAGTTCTGCATTTCTGCTTGGGGTAAATGGGCGGCCACCTGGTCCCAACTTTTCCAGTCGGAACGGGCTTCGTAACCAAGAATTTGGCCCCGATGGCCGCTTACTAGTTGCAACACCCGAGAGGTAAATTCCGTTGGGGTGGTGACGTTAACGCTCAAAATTGGCTCCAACAACACCGGATTACATTGGGGCATTCCTTCCGTCATGGCTAGGCGGGCGGCCTGTTTAAAAGCCTGTTCAGAACTGTCAACATTATGGTAGGAACCGTCAGTTAAAGTAACGGCGATATCCACCACAGGGTAGCCAAGGGGGCCTTTAGCTAAATATTCTCGTATCCCCATTTCCACCCCAGGAATATATTGTTTGGGCACCACTCCCCCCACAATGGTTTCACTGAAGCTAAAGCCGTTACCCCGTTCCAGGGGTTTAATGGTAAGGTACACATCGCCAAATGCGCCATGGCCACCGGTTTGATGTTTGTAGCGGCCGTGAACTTCTGTGCCTTTACGAATGGTTTCTTTATAGGGAACTTGGGGTTGTTGGCTGACCATGGGCAGTTTATATTGCCTTTCCAATCTTTCCAGTGCCACTTTGAGATGAATCTCCCCTTGGCCCCAAAGGATTACTTCTTGGGTTTCGGTATTTTGCTCCCAAGTTAGGGAAGGGTCTTCCTCCACTAATTTTCCCAGGGCAGTGCTGAGTTTGACTTCATCTTTCCTCTGTTCCGGGGCGATCGCCAGACCATAGACCGGGGGCAAAGGCTCAACAAAGGGCAGGGGTTTGACATCAGCAGTAGAAAGGGTAGTCCCGGTGTTGATATTTTCTAACCGAGCTAGACCCACAATTTCCCCCACCGTGGCGGTTTGTACCGGTGTTTGCTGATTACCAAAAAGACGATAAATGCCCCCCAGCCTTTGACCATTTAGGGAGTCAGCTTCCCGTAAAGTTCCCTGCCAAATGCGAGCCAGGGATAATCGACCCTGGGGAGTGAAATAGGTTTTTAATACCTGGGCAATGACGGGACCGGAACCATCGGTGCTCAAACTCCGGCGGGCCGCCGTCACACTGGGGTCCGGTGCTTCCTTAATCAACACATCCAGCAATGGTCGGACACCGAAATCCTGCTCCGCCACCCCCAGCACCACCGGCACAATTAAATCTGCCCCCAACTCCTGTTTGAAATCCGCTTCGATTTCCGCCTGGGGTGGTTCCACTTCCTCCAACAATTCCTCCAACAGGCGATCGTCAAAGTCCGCCAACGCCTCCAACATTTCTTGGCGGGCCTGGTGTTCAGCCCCGGCTAATTCCGCTGGCAACGCAATGGGATCGGCGGCACTGCCAGTGTGGTATTGATAGGCTTGCTCCGTAATGAGGTCAATATAGCCCTGTAACTCCTCCCCTTTGTAAATGGGATACTGCTGGGGAATTAGGGGCCGGGAAGAAACACTTTTCAGGGCTTGTAAAACTTCCCCAAAGGGTTGTTTAGCCCGGTCCATTTTATTGATAAACACCAGATGGGGAATGGCCCAATCATCCAAAAATTTAAACAAAGGGGCGAGGGTCAAAACCCGACTCACATCCGCCTCACAAACGATGACCGCAGTACCGGCGCCGACCAACGCTCCATAGGTTTCCTGGGCAAACTCGATGGAACCTGGACAATCGAGGAAATTTAAGCGCAAATTTTCATAATCAATCCCTGCCACACTCACTTCCACACTCATTTGGCGGGCCTTGGCCTCAGGGCTGCTATCGCTCACTGTGTTGCCGTCTTTGATATTCCCCTTACGGCTGACACTGCCACTAACCCACAAAACACTTTCAAGCAGAGTGGTTTTACCACTGCCATAGGGGCCAACAATGGCCACGTTGCGGAGGGATTCATTGGTGGGGTTGTTCATAAAAAAATACCTGAAAGGCTCTTATTGCTGAGCCTAACCCAGAATTCCCGGCCTCAAACCTCTCCGCAATCTCTTGTAAAATTCGGGCAGGAGATTGTTAACTCTGGTTAAGTTTCAGTGGGTAAAAAACGACATGGATTATCGGCAAGCGGGCGTAGATGTGGAAGCAGGCAGGGAATTTGTCAGCCGCATTCGGCAACAGGTGGAAAGTACCTTTCGCCCGGAGGTGATGGGGGGCATTGGCGGTTTTGCCGGGCTATTTGAGATTCCCGCTGGCTATAAAGCACCGGTGTTGGTTTCCGGCACAGACGGGGTGGGTACAAAACTGAAGATTGCCCAGGCCATGGACCAACACCACACCATTGGCATTGATTTGGTGGCTATGTGTGTAAATGATATTTTGACCACCGGAGCAGAACCCCTATATTTTCTCGATTATTTAGCCACGGGCAAGTTGGAACCGGCCCAATTGGCCGATGTGGTCACCGGCATTGTGGAAGGCTGTAAACAATCTGGCTGTGCTTTGTTGGGAGGGGAAACAGCGGAAATGCCTGGTTTTTACGGGGCAGGAGAATATGATGCGGCGGGCTTTGCGGTGGGCATTGTGGAAAAGTCCCAATTACTCAACGGCTCCCAGGTAAACATTGGCGATGTGGCGATCGCCGTGGAGAGTTCCGGGGTCCACAGTAATGGTTTTAGTCTGGTGCGAAAAATCATTGAGAGTAATAGCTGGCAATGGTCTGATTGTTTACCAGAGTGGGGGGGCAAGTCCTTAGGGGAAATCTTTTTAGAACCCACCAGGATCTACGTCAAACCTATCCAGGCGTTATTGAAGTCAGGCATTAACATCCACGGCATGGCCCACATTACCGGCGGCGGATTGCCAGAAAATCTCCCCCGCTGTTTGGGGCCGGGGCAATCCATCCAAGTCAAAGCCAGAAGTTGGCGACCGTTACCCGTATTTAATTGGTTAGCGGACAAAGGCCAAGTCAACTCCACTGCCATGCTGGAAACCTTTAATTTGGGGGTAGGTTTTGTGGTGCTTGTCTCTCCGGATCAGGGCCAGACAACCCTAGACTTTTTCTCTGGGCAGGGGCTGGTGGCTAATCAGATTGGGACAGTAATCGAAGGCGATGGCGCTTTTGTTTGGTTAGATTAGTTAGCGGTTGCGGAATCAACAGTCTTATTTGCTTTGGCCTGGATTACCTGTAAACTGCCCCCCGCATAGAGATGCTTACGAACAACTGTGAAACCAGCGTGGTCCAGTAATGACCCTAAATCGGTGTTAATTAACTGCCAGGCGGTTTCCGTTTCAAACAGGCTCATAAAAATTGCCAAGGGCGGCCAAAATAGCCAATTACTGGGGCGATGTAAATCCACTAAAGCAAAAATCCCCCCCGGTTTAAGCACACGGTGTACGCCGCTGATAATGCTCTGTAGTTGTGCCGGAGTCATTTCGTGCAGGGCGACGCTGGTGTGCACTAGGTCGAATTCCCCTTCCCCAAAGGGTAAATCCTCGGCCAAACCCTGAACATAGGTCGCCTGGGGTACATTAATTTTCGCCCTGCCCAGGGCCTTGGGGGAAGCATCCAGCCCCACCACCGTGGCTCCAGATTGAGCTAGGTAAACAGTGGCTTGGCCACCCCCGCAACACAAATCCAGCACCTTCTGTCCCGGTGAAATTGCTAAATTCTCCAATGGCAATTGATGGAAACGCTCTTCTCCCCCCACATTCAAAGTTGCTAGGCGGGAAACTAGGGCGTAAACCCACGGATACTGATAACTCCAAGTGCGGAGAATAGTTGCCATAACCTAGAAAGAAATTGGGACGCCGTTTGTAGGTTGGGATTCTTTCCTTTTCGCCATCTATTGTTACACTTGGTAAAGAAACTGAAAAATCATTCTACTAAGCTTAACAATTATGGGTCGTGTTGGGGTCTTACTGCTAAATCTTGGCGGACCGGAGAAGTTAGAGGATGTACGCCCCTTCCTTTTTAACCTGTTTGCGGATCCGGAAATCATTCGTCTGCCTTTTCCTTGGTTGCAAAAACCCCTGGCATGGCTGATTTCCACCCTACGAGCAAAAAAATCCCAGGCCAACTACGCCGAAATTGGTGGTGGTTCTCCCCTGTTGCAGATTACCGAAGCCCAAGCCTCCGCCCTCACGACCCGTCTAGAACGCCTTGGCCAGGATGCAAAAGTGTACATTGGTATGCGCTACTGGCACCCCTTTACGGAGGAAGCCGTCGAAAAAATTAAAGGCGATCGCCTGCAACGGCTGGTGATTTTGCCTCTGTATCCCCATTTTTCCATTAGCACCAGTGGCTCCAGTTTCCGGGTGTTGGAAGAAATGTGGCGCAATGATCCTAGTTTGCGGCAGTTGGACTACAGCCTGATTCCTTCTTGGTACGACCATCCGGGCTATCTCCAGGCCATGGCGGATTTGATTGCTCAGGAATTAAAGAAATTTCCCAATCCCGACCAAGCCCATATTTTCTTCAGTGCCCACGGTGTACCCCAAAGCTATGTGGATGAAGCGGGAGACCCCTACCAAGCGGAAATTGAAGCCTGTACCCGTTTGATAATGCGGACCCTCGATCGCCCGAATCAGCACACTTTAGCTTACCAAAGTCGGGTGGGGCCAGTGGAATGGCTCAAGCCCTACACGGAAGAAGCTCTGCAAAAACTGGGAGCGGAGGGCATTGACGATCTATTAGTGGTGCCCATTAGCTTTGTGTCGGAACACATTGAAACCCTCCAGGAAATTGACATCGAGTATCGGGAAATTGCCGAAGAAGCCGGCATTGATAATTTTCAGCGGGTACCAGCTCTAAACACCCATCCAGTTTTCATCGATGCCCTAGCCCAGATGGTGATGGATTCCCTCAATGATCCTCCCTGTACCTTTGACACGGTGCCCCATCCCAAAAAGAACATGAAAATGTATCCCCAGGAAAGATGGGAATGGGGTTTGACTACGGCGGCGGAGGTGTGGAATGGTCGGCTAGCCATGTTGGGGTTTATTGCTCTGCTGGTGGAGTTGATCAGCGGCCAGGGCCCGTTGCATTTTGTCGGCTTGCTTTAGAAAGTTTTTGAAAGTCCTCAGCCCCTCCCATGCTGGGGGAATTAGATTATTGGAACCAATTTTGAAACTGCTTCAGGGCATAAATTGGGCCGGTAGTTGGCGGGGCTGGTCCCCTGGCAATTGTTGTTCCAACTGATGGGCCAGAGCTAAAACAGTGGCATCGGCGGCGGGCTTACCAATAATTTGCACACTGAGGGGTAAACCCTGGTCATTAAATCCCACCGGAATGGCGATCGCCGGTAGGCCGGCCGCATTGGCGGGGGGACAGGGGGCAATCCATTCAATAATTTTTTGCACCACGTCGGGGGGCGATAAATGGGCCCATTCCCCTACTTTAGGCGGCCGGTGATTAAAAACGGGCACAATTAGGGCGTCATACTGTTCCATAAAGCCGACAATTTGGCGGGAAATCACCTGCATATTCCTTACTCCCCGCAGATAGTCCCCCGCAGTACCACTGGTTTCCCCTAACCACTGATTAACCGATTCCAACAGGGGTAAAGGAATGCCGGAAGCCCCTACCCCAGCTTTCCAAATTTGGGCAAAGGGTTCAATTAGGCTAGTAACGTCAAAACAGGCTTCCTCCAGTTGATGGCCTAGATTGTCACAAATGGCGATCGCCTTGGCCACAGCTCCTTGAATCTCCGAAGAACTGGTAAAGGGAGGTAGGGAAAAAGCATAGGCCAGGCGCAGTTGCCCAGGCGTTTCCTCAGTGGTCTCCACAAAAGGGCGATCGGGGGACGGTAGCCAATAGGGATCCCCTGTGATGTAACCTTCCATGACGTCCAACAGAGCCGCCGCCTCCAACACGGAGCGACTGAGGGGACCATGGCAGGCAATGCCACTCTGGTAATCTCCCACTGGAGCCTGGGATACCCGGCCACGACTGGGTTTAAAGCCCACCAAGCCGCAACAAGCCGCCGGAGTTCTCACAGAGCCGCCACCGTCGGAGCCCTGGGCAATGGGCACCAAACCCGCCGCCACCGCCGCCGCACTACCGCCGCTAGATCCCCCTGCAGTGTGGTCTAAATGCCAAGGATTACGGGCCGGTAAAAAGCCTGGAGGTTCGGTGTAGGGAAATGAGCCCAGTTGGGAAGTGACGGTTTTACCCACAATGGTGAACCCCGCCCCCTTCATTTTGGCCACAACACCGTCATCGTAGGTGGCCAAATTTTCCTTGAGGGCTGCCACCCCGTAGCTCACCGGCATTCCAGCAACGCAGTTTAAATCCTTCACCGCAATGGGTACACCAAAAAATGGTGGCAAGGGTTCAGAATTACCCATTCCCGCTAAATATTCGGTTTTCTGCTTCGCATCGGCGATCGCCGACTCCCAGGCCACGTGGGCAAAACTGCCTAATGTTTGATCATATTTCCCCAGGCGATCGAGATAATATTGGGTGATTTCTAAAGGAGAAACCTGACGAGTGCGGATTAGCTGAGCTAAGTCGAGGGCGCTTAGTAAACAAAAATCAGTCATTTTAAAATTGGCAAATAATTGGCGGTTAGAAAAATTAGAAAAATTAAAAGGCAAAGGCTCTAAAACCTTAACGTAATCCGGCAGCACTATCCGGCAGCACTATCCGGCAGCACTATCCGGCAGCACTATCCGGCAGCACTGACTCCCTATCAGCCTGTCTCCGCATAATCAACTAACTGTATTACCCAAAATTCGTTCAATATCGGCCTCGGAAAGTTTTTGCAGATAATTAATTTTAAATTCTTCGAGGAAATCAATTAATAATTCTTCAATGTCTTCTAGGTGGTGTTGTTGATTCAATTCCACATTAAGTTCCATGGTCAGCTTAGTCAGTAAATTTTCCAGTAGTCGATCAAATTCCTTATCCTGTTCTAGAAAGCTCTGTAGAGTAGTCAGTATGCGCTCGTAGGATATTGCAATCATATTGACCATCATTTCCCGCTGCATATTTTTTACTCCAGGCAAACTCTGTAACTGGGTATAACCCTGAATTTGTCCTAGGGAAGATTGCATATTATATAGCATAAAATCTCGTACTTCTGGTTCTACTTCTGGCAATACTTTTTGCAATAAAACCTGGGAAACAATTCTAATGATTTCTACTAACTCATTGCGGTTATTAATGTCAATATATTGGGTGGTTTTGGCTCGGTCTAAAAATTTTCGCAGGGCTCCTTCCCGCACTAATTGTTGCATTTGTTCCACCAGCCGCACCACAATTACCTCTGTCATATCTTCAGCAATGATGGCAACAAAACCCTGGGTAGCCTGCCCTTTAACCTTATTCAAATCCATTAATTTAGCTTTATCTAGCCGCACGGTGAGGGGAATAATGCGCAACCAACGGAAAAATGGTAGAAATAGGAAGAAATCGTACCAACGCCATAGCATGGCATCAACCCAACTGACCCCCCGGTAACGCAGACTAATTAAACGGGTACGTCCCAGAAAGTCTATTAAGAAAATCAGGAAAAAGGGAAAATCAATTAAGGCAAAATTATCCACTGGCTGGCCATTTTCCCCAATTTCTCGGAAATAGTTAGTGGCAATCAGAGGTCTAATTTCTTGGTCAAAAAATACTAGCTGGTTAGTTAGTCCGTTTTTAAGCAGGTAATCCTTAGACCAAAAGGTTTCAAAGGATTCGGTGGCAGATGCATCGGTGGAACCAAAAACATGGAGCCGCATACGATTTTTGATCCGCTCAAAGGTGCCGGTTTTATTGGCAATTTGGAAGGGATTTTCGATAATCATTTGGGCGCTATCTTGGCGTAATTCCGCGAGAATTTTATCGATTTCCTGCGCCTGTTGTACATTGCCAGCCCCATCCAAGGCCTGTTCATCTAGTTTGCTATTTAATTCATCCACCAGTTCTAAATAGGCAGCGGTGGAACGGTAAGGTTCAATGCCTTTTACCCAATCGTAGTAGGGGGTAATATTGAAAGGAAAAATCCGCACGGGCCGCTTGGGAAATACCCGCTGGAAAGGGCCGACTTTAACTGAAAGCTGCACTGTCCCCTGTAACCAAAAATCCCGCAATGGGATATAGGCCAAATCAAACAAAACTAAACTGTAATTGGCGAGCAAAATTAGAGCCAATATACGCTCATACCAAAGAGGTACTGCTAGATGTTTTTTGGATCGGTCAAAGGGACGGGGCATAGTTGGAAATGGCAAAATGCTTGAATGATGGCCGCTAACCAGACTTTAAGGTTAGCCATGGAAAGCCTCCCTGGCCGAAGTTTTGGGAGATTAGCTCGGAGTGCTCACCATTGCAGGGAAAAATAAGGTTTCAGCAATAGCCTCTAATGGCAAAGGCAAAAACAATTGGGAAACTGTTCCGTCCCAATTCTAGGCAAGAAATTCCCAATGGTAAAATCATGGGGGTATAGATATCTTGTTTTTTAGCTAATTGCAATACTCCAACCATGCGCCTGAACTTTTCCCGGACTTTGTTTTTTGCCGCCATTATGGGTGGATTTGCGTTGGCTATGGGTAAGGCCCAGCCCTTTTTTCCTAGCAATTCTGTTCAAGCCATGGAAACTTCCAAGTCCCAATCCCTTCAAGGTACTACTTGGTATATTAGCGGTTGGCCTAGCGCCCCAGTGCCAGGCAGTGCTCCGATTACTTTGCAGTTCAAGGGCGGACCGCATAGCGGATCTCTGCGAGATCGCCTGACAGGAACAGCAGGTTGCAATACTTTTAATGGTGCCTATACCAGCGGTGATGGTAACTTGACCATTAACCAAGCTCTGGCCACAACCCGTAAAGCCTGTACCGCCGAGGTGATGGCCCAGGAACAAAGATTTTTACAACTTCTGCTCCAAGTAACGTCCTATAGCATCGGGAACGATGGGCAACTGACATTAACGTATCTAAAGGATGGGGAACAGGATAGCATTAGTTTCATTCCCGCCAATCAGTACAGCGCTCTCCACAACAGTCAATGGCAACTGGTGACCATGGCCGGTGTGGAACCCATTGCTAACGAAAACTCCCGAGCCATACCACAACTTCAATTCCTTGGCGATCGCCTGACCGGGACAGGGGGCTGTAATCGGTTGATGGGACAATTCACCATTGATGGGGACAATTTGACGGTGGATGAACGCATGGCTTCCACCATGATGGCCTGCTCCGAACCTTTAATGGCCCAGGAACAGCAATTTATTCAAGCCTTAGTTAATGCCCAGAAGTATGAAATTTTGACTAGCGGAGAATTGGTGATCGACTATCTCATGGGAGAGAAAACTGAACAGTTAGTCTTTTTGCCTTTAACCGAGGAAGATTCAGCCCCAAGATAATAATTCCCAACGAAGGCAAGCTACAGACAAAGCATGGGACAGAGGGGAAAAGCTCTCCTCCGGTTCACCGCCGTTGGGGAATGGAGGCGTCAATCCATGTGGAAAGCGAACCACACTGACCAGACTAGAATTCCAACAAAGAGAACTGTTCCCAACACAAAGGCGGCATTATGGAGGCTGTTGGTGTCGATGAGCGTCATACAATCAAGGAGGTGTTAGGGTTTAGGGCCTTTGGCGCCGATTAAATCCGTTAACCTTCAACCATGGGGGCAAAGCAACAAGCCCTCCAAGTTTAGCCCCTGTTTGCCCAGGAATATTAACTTGGCAGAGGAACAGTCACAATTTTTGACAATTGCACCGTCAGAAGGAGTTAATTTAGCTTGATTGCTGATTAATCCCACCATTTCATCGCAAAATCCCATCACCGCCATGAATCCCTCCAATGCCCAACTTACCGCTCGTCGTTACCGAGCTGGTGATCCCATTTTCAGTGAAGGAGATCAAGGTAATTTTGCCTATATTATCGAGGAAGGGCAGGTGGAAATCTGGACAGAACTCCATGGCGATCGCCGGGTGCTGAATGTGCTCCAACCGGGCAGTTTATTTGGGGAATTGGCCCTGGTGGATGCCAAACCTCGTTCCGCTTCCGCTTCCGCCCTCACGGATTGCATTCTTTCCCTGGTTACTCCCGATCAAGTTAACCAACGCATCGACACGGCCGACCCGATTTTGCGCTTACTATTGTTGGTGGTAATCGGCCATTTTCGTTCTGAAAGCAATAATTTTCGTGGCACCACTGAGCCAGCTTTGGTCCTAGATGCGGCCCTAACTAAAACTAAACTTTCCCTCAAAGAACGCATCACCGATGCAGTGGACATGATCCGTTTAGAGGGGGAAATGAAAGAGGCGATCGCCAAAGAGCAATTCCATTTGGTGTACCAGCCCATTGTCTTCATGGACGACCTCCGCATCGAAGGATTTGAAGCTCTAATCCGTTGGCAAAGTCCTAAGCGGGGCTTTGTCCGCCCTGATCGTTTTATCGAAGTGGCGGAGGCAACAGACCTAATCATTCCCATCGGTCAATGGGTAATTGAACAAGGATTAAAAGATTTAAAAACTTTCCAGACAAAATTTAACCCCAATTTGTTGATGAGTTTTAATATTGTTGGTCGGCAAACCAACAGTGAAGATTTTGTTCCCTGGCTACTAGAAAAAGTAGACTACTATGGGTTAACCCCCGATAAGGTAAAACTGGAAATCATCGAGCGTACCCTTTTTAGCGGTGAAAGTTCCGCCCCCTGGATTGAAAACTGTCGTTCCCAAGGCTTTGCGTTAGTGTTGGACGATTTTGGTACGGGTTATTCTAGCTTGCAATACCTGAATGAGTACAAAATTGACCGGGTAAAAATTGATAAATCCTTTGTGGATGGCTTGGGCACCAATCAAAACAGTGAAAGTATTTGCTCTGCCATTTTGCAACTCTCCCACGCCCTGGGCATGACAGTGGTGGCGGAAGGCATTGAAACCCAAGCACAATTGGAGATTTTGCAATCCCTCGGTTGTGACTATGGTCAAGGTTATCTATTTTCTCGACCTCTACGCTTTGACCAAGTAATGGTCTTGGATCAAGATGCTTTCCGTTAGGGGAAAATATCCTTCAAATTTGCCCCGGTTCAAGATTTTCCCAGTTCTTGAGCATAGGCTAAAGCTTCCTGCTCATTACTAATTTTTCCTTCGATGTGGGCAATGTTGATTTCCGTTAGCAGTTGGCCGATCAAAGGACTAGGTTTAATGTGCAACTTGTCGATTAAATCCTTGCCGGTAATTAAGGGTTGGGGATGGGCTAGGCGATCGCCCGAATTCAGATAATGAGTCAACAGTTCAAAGATAAAACTGTGGTAATTGTGGGGGCAGTGGGCCAGGGCATAGAGGACAAAATGGGGTAGATATTTACCCAACTCGGCAAAGAAAAAGTACAATTGTCGCACCGTGGGGCTATTTTCTAAACAACTTAACTGGGGATAGCCCTGCAAAATTGCCTGCACAGAGCGCAGTTCGTGGCGGGAATATTTCAACCGTTGTAATTCCCCTTCAGCGATTTTCACGTCGGCACAGACTAAGCTGGCCAACTTAGCAATGGCAATGCCCTTTTTCCCCAATGCTTGAAAAAATTGTTGACGTTCCACCAGGGTTAACTGGTTTTTGATGGCGGCGATCGCCAAATCGATGCAACCAATGGCATTGAGGGAACTGAGGTTAGCATGGGAGAACCAATGGGCTAACATACCATCTTGCCAAGCGGCCAAAAGCCACTGACTACCCCGGGGGCTGCCCAGCAAATAGTTAAATTCCGCTTGCACCCGTTCTGCGGCCACCGTTTTAATGCGGGGAGCTAATTCCCGTAAAACTGTTCTTGTGTCAGGATCGAGGGTGAATTGTAGCTGGGCCGCCTGACGGTAAGCCCGTAGTAGCCGCAAAGGATCATCAGCCAGGTTTACGGCTGCCACCATTTTCAGTTGACCCCGTTGCAAATCCCCCACCCCCGCCATGGGGTCAATTAATTTGTTTTGCTGGAAGTTATAGGCGATGGCGTTAACGGTGAAATCCCGCCGGGCCAGATCCTGTTCCAAGCTCATGCCTTCCTGTTGGGCAAAATCCACCGTGCCATGGGCAAATACCACCCTGGCAATGTGTCGAGCCTTATCCAACACCACAAATCCCGCCCGGTATCGACTGGCGATCGCCGAAGCCGTTTCAATGGCTCCACTGGGCACGACAAAATCCCAATCCAAATATTCCCGTCGTCTCCCCAAAAGGGCATCCCGCACTGCACCACCGACCAAACAGGCTTGGGGAGGAAGTAGAGCCAGATCAAAGGGAACCTGTTGACGTAAATCAGCCAGGTGGCTCACAGGACAAAGCATAATCAATAACCGTTACCCCAGCACAGTTTGCAGTTTAGGCACAATCTCTAAGTCTAAGCTAGAGTAGCGAAAAATAGGCAAAAATTGAGGTTTACCATGTGTATTTGTGTGAACTGCCATTACGTGGACCGCTGTATTACCTACCATGCAGTGGAACATCAACATCAACAACCCCATTTAAGCGATCGCCCGGATTTTGATCCGGTCAACCCTTCTATCAACGTAAATATTCGTACCCCCGACCATGGCATCGAAATGGAATGGGATGTGGTGGGTTGCGACAGTTTTTTACAAGAAATGGGCAAATGGAGCCGTTTACGCCCCAATGAATTAGTCCCCACCTAGCTTTTTTTTGCCAAAACTAGTTTCCCCTGACAGCGAAACGCGGCAAAAATAACGCTCCGTGCAACAATGAACGCGGTATCAATAACATATAGGCAACTTCGTTAACCAAGGTTTCAAGATGGAATTACTCTATCAATTAGCCTGGCTAATTCCCGTCCTGCCCCTATTTGGCGCAACGGTAGTTGGCATTGGCCTCATTTCTTTCAATCAAGCAACCAATAAACTACGGCAAATCAACGCTGTTTTCATCATTTCCTGTTTGGGGGCTGCATTGGTAATGTCTGGGGCTTTGCTCTGGGATCAAATCCAAGGCCATGCCAGCTATGCCCAAATGATCGAATGGGCATCGGCGGGGAGTTTCCATTTGGAAATGGGTTATGTGATCGATCACCTCAGTGCTTTGATGCTGGTGATTGTAACCTCCGTGGCCCTGTTGGTGATGATCTACACCGATGGCTACATGGCCCACGATCCGGGTTATGTGCGTTTCTATGCCTATCTCAGTCTTTTTGCTTCCTCCATGCTGGGGTTGGTAATTAGCCCCAATTTGGTGCAGGTTTATATCTTTTGGGAATTGGTGGGGATGTGTTCCTACCTGCTGATCGGTTTTTGGTATGACCGTAAAGCCGCTGCCGATGCTTGCCAAAAGGCCTTTGTCACCAACCGGGTGGGGGATTTTGGCTTATTACTAGGTATCCTTGGCCTCTATTGGGCCACTGGCAGTTTTGATTTCGGGACCATTGGGGAACGCCTGGAGGGTTTAGTATCCTCCGGAGTCCTCAGCGGGGCGATCGCCGCCATTCTGGCCATTTTGGTTTTCCTTGGTTCTGTGGCCAAATCCGCCCAATTTCCCCTCCATGTCTGGCTACCGGACGCCATGGAAGGTCCCACCCCCATTTCTGCTTTGATCCATGCAGCTACCATGGTGGCGGCGGGGGTATTCCTGGTCGCCCGGATGTATCCGGTGTTTGAACCGATTCCGGTGGTGATGAATACCATTGCCTTCACCGGTTGCTTCACTGCCTTTTTGGGGGCCACCATTGCTTTAACCCAAAATGACATTAAAAAAGGTTTGGCTTACTCCACCATTTCCCAGTTGGGCTATATGGTGATGGCCATGGGCATTGGGGCCTATTCCGCTGGGCTATTTCACCTGATGACCCACGCCTATTTCAAAGCCATGCTGTTCCTCTGTTCCGGCTCCGTGATCCACGGTATGGAAGGGGTGGTGGGCCACGACCCAATCCTGGCCCAAGATATGCGCATTATGGGCGGATTGCGGAAATATATGCCCATCACGGCCACCTGTTTCCTGATTGGAACTTTAGCTATTTGCGGTATTCCCCCTTTTGCGGGCTTCTGGTCTAAGGACGAAATTCTCGGCCTCGCTTTCCAAGCCAATCCCCTACTCTGGTTTGTGGGTTGGGCCACCGCTGGCATGACTGCTTTTTATATGTTCCGGATGTATTTCATGACCTTTGAAGGGGGTTTTCGGGGCAATGACCAGGAAGCGAAAGACGGGGTTTTACAGTTCTACGGTTTACTGCCCAACTTTGGTCCAGGAGCCATGAACGTGAAGGAATTGGACCATGAAGCCGGGCACGACGACCATGGCCACAGCAGTGAACCCCATGAATCCCCTTTGACCATGACGTTTCCCCTCATGGCCCTAGCCGTGCCTTCGGTGTTAATTGGTCTGTTGGGACGGCCCTGGGCCAACCAGTTTGAAGCGTTTATCCATGCGCCGGGGGAAGTGGTGGAACACGCCGCTGAATTTGAATGGGGCGAGTTTTACGTCATGGCTGGAAATTCCATCGGCATTGCTTTAATTGGCATTACCATGGCTTCCTTAATGTATTGGCAACACAAATTTGACCCCAAAGTGTTGGCAGAAAAGTTTCCATCCTTATACCAACTGTCCTTGAACAAATGGTACTTTGACGACCTTTACGACAAGCTGTTTGTCCAGGGTTCCCGTCGAGTGGCCCGTCAGATTATGGAAGTGGACTACAAGGTCATTGACGGAGCGGTCAACCTCACTGGTTTAGTAACCCTAGTCAGTGGGGAAGGTTTGAAATATCTGGAAAATGGCCGGGCCCAATTCTACGCCCTCATTGTGTTTGGGGCGGTGTTAGGCTTTGTAATTGTTTTTAGCCTCACCTAGGTTGGGAGAACTAGTTAATTGGCATAGTTAATTAGCATTGTCTCCCCCCAAAAAGGAGCTAAGCTTTCCAGCCAAACCCCGTAAATATTTTTTTTATGACCATTTGGTTACTCTGCCAGATGGTTTTTTATTGTTTCAAAGTCAGACAAAATTAATAACTATCTTCCCCTTGGACGGTTTTGAGCACTAAACGCTGATTGGCCTGCATCAACAGGTCGGCGATCGCCGTTTTGAATCTTAGAGCGACGGAGGAATTGGCCAAGAAAGCCTGGGCTTGTTCCCGGTATTCTGCCCCCTGTACCGTTTCTGCTTGGTCTAGGGTTTCCAAAGCTTGGCAGAGGTCATTAATCTGGGCGGTGTGGTCAGACATGGTCTTATTTCTCCAATGCTGTTTCCGCCATGGTAACCCAGCTAACTAAAAACAGAACCTTGCTTCATGAAACTTTTGCCTTGTTGCCGTTGCCACTTCCCCCATTGCAAAGCTAAGCAAAAAATAGTTTTCGTTGCTACCGAACAAGGCGAGAACTAGCCATCGTTAAAATGGGGTAAGCCGAGATTCTAACCAGGAGGTGTTGATTCCGTGTCCGGTAAAAAAAATGATTACGATGCTCTCTTAGCAGATTTCACCGATCGGGAAGGGGCGATCGCCCTACTGCGCCAACATCGACCCTATCTAGAAAAGCTACCCAGTTTGCGGCGGCCAGAACAAAGCATTATCACCATCCCCCTGCCCATTGTCCGTTTGCGCCATCTTCCCCTCAACGATGCTGACCAAGGGGGCCGACAAACCACTCCCTTGGCCAAGGTAATTCCCTGTGACCTGGCAATTTTGATGTGTGACCCAGAATGGCAGGTGAAATTAGGCTCGGAAATTTTGGTCTTTATCCACCGCCCAGAGGAAAACTTTTCTGATCTGCTCAGTCGTTGGCGTCGGAGTCAAATCTATCTAGACCAAGACTATGAATGGTTGATGCCCCCCCAGGAAAAACATATGTTTAGTGAAGCGGCGGAGGAAATCTGTCCCCTATTCATTATTTTTGAGCAAACTCCCCACCATATCCAAAAGGGTCTGGCCGGAGCCGGGTTGCCCTTTGTGCTCCACAGTGAAGGCAATTTAACAATGGCGGAAACCCTAGAACTAATTTCTGAATAATGGTTTAAGTAAACTTAAATTTAGGAATTTAAAGGGGATCCATCAAGTCAAATAAACGAATTTTTAAGGCTTCAATCTGGGACAGAGGAGCCACCCCAGTGGGGCAAGAATCACTACACATGCGGCAGTTGTTGCATCCCCACACCCCCTGTTTATCTTTGCCCAGGGCTTCGAGGCGGGCCTTAGTGGCCATATCCCGATTATCTAAAATCAAACGGTTAGCTTTGGCTAGGGCATGGGGCCCGACAAAATTTTCGTTTTTCTTTTTGGCGTCGCAGTCGGAATAACAAACTCCACAAAGAACACAATTGCTCACATCGTTGAGGGCAGCCCGCTGCTCTGGGGATTGGGAAAATTCTGCTCCTTTTTCCCCTTGGTGCTTATTAATCAAATAGGGATAAACCGCATCTAACCCGGCAAAAAATTTCTCCATATCCACCACCAAGTCTTTAATAACGGGTAAATTCCCCAGGGGACTGATGGTGAAAACTCCGGTATTTTCCTGGTTACTTTCGGCTAACCACTGGCCCAAGCTTTTAATACTTTCTTTGCAGGCCAACACCGGGCGATCGTTCACCCTCACGGCGCAGCTACCACAGATGGCATTACGGCAATTCTTGCGGAAGGCCAAGCTGCCATCCTGTTGCCATTTGATCTGATTTAAACAATTTAGGATGCTGGTTTGGGGATCAACATCCAAATAATAATTCTGCCAATGGCGATCGCCATCAGTTAGTTGTCGTTGTATTTTGCAAACAATTTCCATGGTATGAGGAAATCAACAGGGCAAAAAAGGCTCGACCTTCCTATTACGGAAGGGCCGGGGGCAATAATTTTTATTCCTGGTCCCGGCAAAATTCCATAGATCAATGGGGAATTGTAGGAGGATGTCCCCCTTAAATTTTATCCCCATTAGTCCCAGCAAATTAGCCTTACTCTTCTTCGTCGTCAGCCCCCACCTGTTTGAGGTGAATGTGTTTGCGACCGAGGGTAATTTCAAATTCATCTCCCACGTTGAGGCTCATTTTTTTTGTGTAGGCGGCTCCAATGAGAAGATTGCCGTTGGATTGCACGCTAATGCGGTAACTAGCGGAGCGGCCACCCCGACCTTGACCGGAAGCAGAACTGTCTAAATCAATGCCTTGGGCATCCATTAAGGCGTTGTAGAACTTCATCATATTGACCCGGGGCAGGCCTTTTTTTGTGGAAGTTACATAACCGCAGATTTTAGCTTTCTCTTCTTTGGGCAGATCGCCTAATTCTTTAACTTTCTCGAGCAATGCTTCGCCAGTTAGGGGCTTGGTTGCGTTTGATTTAGCCATTCAAGTTTTCGGTGATTGAGATTGATCAGAATTGGTAAGCAAGGGAAGATTAGTCGAAGGAATGGTTGACTCTTTTGCTCCTTGCTACCCTGCTTATATTACACGTTTCTTGGAATAATTATCTAGTTTGTTCAAATAAATAGTTAATTTAATGGGATAGTTGATGGGCAAGGATGGCTTCTATACTAAAGGGATGAAGTTGACAACAAAAAGCCATTACAGTGTTAAAGCCTTACTGGATTTAGCTCTACAACCGGACTACGGCCCTGCTTCGGTGAAGGCGATCGCCGAGCGACAGAATATCCCTGGGCCCTATCTGGAAAAACTGTTGATTACCCTGCGACGGGCGGGCATAGTTAATGCCTATCGGGGGGTGAAGGGAGGATATCAATTGGCCCAGGCCCCGGATCAAATTTCCCTGGGGCAAATATTAGCGGCCCTGGAAGAAAGCCTGGAACCATTTCCCCAATATGGGGATGACCAAAGTTTGGCGGAGGATTGGGTTACCCTCAGTGTGTGGCGACAACTACACCAAAAATTTGTCAAAGCTCTCTATTCAATTACTTTGGCTGACCTTTATTACGATGCCCGCAGTTGGCAGGCGGCCCAAGGGGAAGGGATTAATTTTATTGTTTGATTGATCAAAAAATAAAGGCGGGATATCAATCTTCAAACCGCTTAATTGTTAGGCGATCGGGCTAAACTTCCCCATCAACATGGGGCAACTGGGACCCTTCATAGGCCAGCCATTGGTTGCGACCTTTTGCTTTGGCTTCATACAGCGCCAAATCCGCCGCTTTGACCAGAGCGTTGGGATTGATATGGCGTTCGGGAGTATAAACGGCAATGCCAATGCTGAGGGTGATATGGCCCGTGCCGGACACGGTGTGGGGAATGGCCAAATTAGCCACTTCCACCTGGAGAGCTTCCGTTACATTGATTGCCCCTTCTAGGCTAGTTTGGGAAAGAATAATAGCAAATTCTTCTCCCCCGTAGCGAGCCACTAAATCCGTTGGTCTTTTGGCAACTTTGGCCATGGCATCGGCAATTTTTTTCAGACATCGATCGCCAGCAGGATGACCATAATTGTCGTTAAAACCTTTGAAAAAATCCACGTCACAAAGCAGCAGAGCTAAGGGTTCCCTAATCCGTTGTAATCGTTGCCATTCCCGTTCCAGGGTGGAATCAAATAAGTAGCGGTTACCCACTTGGGTGAGGGCATCCAAGGAGGAAATTTGCTGTAACCGAATGTTGGCCGTTTCCAATTGTTCGTACAGTTCCCCCTGGTGAATGGCGATCGCCACCTGGGTTGCCAACTCCATCAACAGTTGCAGATCCTCTTCTTGCCAATAACGGGGGGTTTTGCATTCGTGGGCAATGAGCAAACCCCAAAGATTTTCATTGAAAACCACCGGCACTACCAAATTAGCTTTGACCTGGTAATGGCGCAGTAACTCCTTGTGGCAGTCCGCCAAGTCAGCCTTTTCAATGTCAGACACAGCCCGCACCCTACCTTCTCGATACAGCCGCAGATAATGGCCCTTAAAACAGGGATCGTCAATTTCATCGTTAATAATTGATCGGCAAAAATCATTGTGGGATTCCGTCACCACCTGCCCCGACCACTGGGAATTAAATTTAAATAACACCACCCGGTCAGTATTTAGGAATTGCCTCACTTCGGTGACGGTGGAGTACAAAATGTCATTGATGTTGAGGGAAGCGCGAATTTTATTGGCAATTTTCAACACTAATTTTTCCTTGACATTGCGCTGTTGCAACCGTTCCTTGAGCAAAACGTAATCGTGCAGTTTTTCTGTCCAAGGATTTTCCCGATTGAGGGAATTGGGCAAGGGGTGATCGCCAACATTGTCCTGGCCCGCCTCTGTTTCTGTTTCCGGCAGAGCAACCTTGGGCAGGGGCGGAGTGGGGCCAAAATCAAGAATCTGCGGATAGTAAAGATAGGTCATCATCGCTTCTGCTGGAAGGGGCCTAGTGAGGAAATAGCCCTGGCCCAGATGGCAACCCATTTTCTGCAAACGTTGCAGTTGGGCTTCCGATTCGATCCCTTCGGCCACAGTTTCCAGATTTAAACCATTGGCCAAATCAATCACGTACTGAATAATGGCGGTGTCTGCCCCCTCATTGAGCAAATCATTCACAAAGGATTTATCAATTTTCAGGCGGTGAATGGGCAATTGCTTGAGAATGCTGAGGGAAGAATAGCCTGTGCCAAAGTCGTCGATCGCCACCTGTACCCCTTCTTCCCGCAGACGATGGAGCAGCACCACTGTCCCTTTAATATCCTCCATCATTAAACTTTCGGTAATTTCGAGTTCCAAGTCCTCCGGCGGCATGCCTGTGCGCTTCAAACATTCCAGTACCGAATTAAGCCATTTTTCGTCCTGGAATTGACGGGCCGAGATATTTACTGCCATGCGTAGCCGACGCCCCGTTTCCCGGAAAAAATGTTGGTGGGTAGCACAGGCCGTTTCCAGCACCCATTGCCCTAAATGATTGATCAGCCCCAATTCCTCTGCTAGGGGAATAAACACATCGGGGGCCACCTGCCCCAGTCGGGGATGCTGCCAACGCACCAAGGCTTCTACCCCTAACAATTTCCCCGTATCAAGGGCCACCTGGGGTTGGAAGTAGAGTACAAACTCTTGATTAGTCAAGGCCTGCCGCAGGTCTGACTCCAACGTCAGGCGATCGAGCATGGGGGCTGAATCCTGGGGGCGGTAAAACTGGTAAGTGTTTTTGCCCTGACATTTCGCCCTAGTGAGGGCAATTTCCGCAAACTTCAGCAAAGATTCCGCCGTTTCCCCATCGTAGGGAGCGGTGCTAATGCCCATACTGGCGGTGAGATAAATGGGTTGGCCCTGGAGGAAAAAGGGTTCTTGAAAGGTGCCCAACAGTCTTTCACACAGGGGAATCATTTCCTGGTTATCACTAATTTGGGTCAGCAAAATAGTGAAGCCATCCCCATGCCAACGGGACAGAAGGGGGCTATAGGCCGCTAGGGGGCTAAGTTTTTGATTGAGGCGATCGGCCACTTCCTGCAACAGACCATCCCCGGTTTTATGGCCAAAGCTTTCATTAATGCGTTTAAATCTGTCCATGGCAATAACCAAAACCCCCACCATTTTCCCTTCATAGAGAGCATCCAACAGAGCTAGGGTGAGTTGACGATTAAAAATGATCCAATTGGGCAATTGGGTCAGGGGATCGTAGGCAGTTTGCTGGGTAATCAGTCTAGTCACAAACTGTTGGGTAATGGCCATGTACAGTTGGGTGCTGGCCACTTGGGCTAATTTCCGTTCTGAGCGATTCCAGGTGGGCACCAATTTTTGGGTTTCTTCCCAAGCCTCGAAGGAAAGACGGGGCAGAATATTGCGGCGGTCAATGCCCCGTTTCCCGGCCCAGTGTTTTACCAAAGATTTCTCCTTCCGCAGCAGGATTAATCCCCCCACCCATTGCTGGTCCGCCGCCAGGGGCACAATCAGAAAAGATTGGAAATTTTCTGCGCTTAGGGATTCCGCCGGGGCAATCCAATCGGAGCGCTGTTCTAATTCCCCCAAAGTGTAACCACGGGGCACACAGTTAGTGGGAGGTAGCGGTGCCACACTGGTGAACGGTCGAGGTTTTTCCCAGGTGGACTGTACTGCGGCCATCGGCTCCATCGCTGCTGAAGGTTGGCCCCGCATTAGTTCCTGCCACAGGGACGTTTCCAGCCAATTGCCCCAGTCAAATCTGAGGTTCCATTGGTAATGCTGGGCAACAGAACCGGTTAAATCCGGGGCAATGTAGAGCACAGCTCCATCGGCTTCCACGGCTTGCCCCACTGTTTCCAATGCATACTGCCAGGTTTCCGGGCGATCGCCATACTGAGCCACCGTTGTTTCTAGCCTTTGTACCAGCGCTTCCTGTACCTGTTGCTGATGTACCTGCCGGCTTAACTGGGACTGGGTAATGGCCAGGGAAACTTCCTTGCTCAACAGGGCCATGGTTTCCCACTCCTGCTCGGTAAATCGCCGGGGTTTACTGTGGTGTACCGCCATAATGCCCCACAGTTGCTGATCCTGCATTACGGGCACCGTTAGGGAGGATAACACCCCCATGGCAAGGAGATATTGAATATGACAACTATCCACTGTTGTGTAATGGCCATTACTATGCTCCGTCGGACTAATGCGACCGGACAACTCGTGGGATTTTTTCCGACGGTGGGCCACATCCACGGCGATCATCTTCCTTTGGTTACCCAACTCTTCCCTGGCCTGGGGCGGAATGTCCTCCACCGGAAAATGTAGCCCCAACAAGGATGGTAAAGCAGCTCTGTTAACTGCCTCTGCCAACACTTCCCCGCTGCCATCGCTGGCAAATTTGTAAATTTTTACCCGGTCCACCCCTAAAAAGATACGAGCCTCTTCCACAATTACCTGGAGGGTTTCCCGTAAAGTCAAAGCCCGGTGGAACTTATTGATGACGTTACGGAGAAAATCTTCTAAGGATCGATTAGGGTTCATGTTTTGACTCGGCGGGGATTAAGCGGTGGGAAGGATCTCGTTGTAACGACCAACAACCCAAGACCCGAAAGAACAAATTACTAGGAACAGGAAAATCGATCAAAATCCTGGCTTGTCCCTTTGGAAACCATGGCTGCAAGGGCAAACCTTAAAATTTTGATGACTCTGACCGTCTATGTTTACCCTATCCTCTAAGCAATTAGACTTATGGGAAAGGAAGATAAAATTTAACCTATTGAATAAAGTAAATGTAAAAAATTTACTCAGCTAAATTGTCTCTATATCTTAACAAAATTGAGGCCAGAACTAGGGTCATGGTATTTTCCCTCGGTTGGGAAAGTTGCACCTTGGTCGGCTAGCCCCCACAATAAAGCCAATTTGCGGGGCTTCATTTCCCCGGTCTTGGTTCCGATAGTTTATACACCCGTAACTTGAAATTACCTCTTCTGTGATCGCCATTTATCCCGGTAGTTTTGACCCCATCACCCTCGGCCATTTGGACATTATTGAGCGGGGTAGTGGTTTGTTTGAACAAATCATTGTCGCTGTGCTCTGTAATCCCAGCAAGCAACCCCTATTTTCGGTGGAAAAGCGGCTGGAACAGATCCGCCACTGTACCCAACATCTGACCAATGTGACCGTGGATAGCTTTAACGGACTGACGGTGGACTACGCTAAGCAAAAACAGGCAACGGTATTACTACGGGGTCTGCGAGTCCTGTCGGACTTTGAGAAGGAACTACAAATGGCCCACACTAACCAAACTCTTTGGGACGGAGTGGAAACCGTATTTTTGGCCACCGCCAAGGAATATAGCTTTTTAAGTAGTAGTATTGTCAAAGAAATTGCCAAGTTCGGTGGTAGTGTGGATCATCTTGTTCCCCCCTCAATCTTGGCCGATATTTGCTCTTCCTATCCATCCCCCTAGATAAATTGCGTTAAAACTGTTTTAAATTTCGTTCTATTTGCCCCGTCAAGCGCCTAGATAACCCTATGACCCGCCGAGAGAGTGCCAATCCTGAAGTAACTGAGAATAGCGCCGTTGTGCCCGGCCAGACGGTGGATTTTGATATTCAACAACAACTAGCTGAGCTGCAAGAATTACTCTATGACAGCTTCCACATTCCCCTAACAGCCTGGAGTGTGGTGGATGAGGAAAAAATCCTGGACCAAATTGATGTCATTGCTGAATTTATTCCAGGGGCGGTTCATCGGGCGATCGCCATTTTGGAAAGGGAACAGCAAATTTTGCAGGGGGCGGAGTTAGAAGCCCAACGGATGATTGAAGTGGCCCATCAGGAGGCCCAGCGCATTAAGGATGAATCGGGCATTATCCAAAAGGCCCAATACGAAGCCGACCAATACAAAGCCCAAGTTCAACAGGATTGCGATGCCCTCCAGCGCCAGGTGCAACAGGAATGTGAAGCTTTGCAAAGGCAAACCCAACAGGAGTGCGACACCCTACGGCGACAGACCATGGGGGAACTAGAGCAAATCAAGCAAGTTACCCATCAGGAAATCCAACAGTTTCGTCAGCAAACTGTGCAGGAATGTGAAGCCCTACAAAAACAAACGGAACAGGAAGCCACCGAAATGCAGAGGGATGTGGATACCTATGCCGATCGCCTGTTGAGCCGCCTGGAAGGAGAATTAGGGCAAATGATGCGCAGTGTGAGCCAAAGCCGCCAGATCCTCTACGAAAATTCCGCTGAACATAACGCCACCATCACCAACCGTCCCCCCGTGGCCACCCCCAGCCCAGTGCTCCCGCCTTCCCCTGGCCCCAAACCCCCCAGAGGCGATCGCCCCCGCCGCCGTTCCCGTTAAGCTGAAGTAAGTTATTGTGTCATTGAATCTAGACAAAGATAATCGCGACCTATCGTCAGACCAGGGGCATTTAGGGGAATTTCGTCGGGGGTTAGAAAATTGGCCCCCAGGTTTAGTTTGGCAACCTGACGGGGAAAAGATTGAGGCCATGGTCAAGCTCTACCAAGGAGTCCTGGCCGGTAATGCCCGCTTGAATTTGACCCGCATTACCGCTCCCCTGGATTTCCTAGAAAAACACCTTTGGGATTCCCTGGCCGGGGTTTTGTTGTCGGACCACGGCCGTAATGACCCCCAGGCTCGGGTGATCGACATTGGCACTGGGGGGGGATTCCCTGGATTGCCGGTGGCCTTGGTGTGGCCCCAGTGGTCTGTGACCCTGTTGGATTCCACCCGCAAAAAAATTAACTATCTAGAGGAATTGGGGCACCGTTTGGGCTTAGCTAATTTGGCCTATCTGGTGGCCAGGGCGGAAGCTGTGGGGAACCAGCCCCAGCATCGCTCCCAGTATGATTTGGCTTTAATTCGGGCCGTGGGAGAGGGGGTTGTCTGTGCGGAATATGCCCTACCTTTGGTGAAAGTGGGGGGCACGGTGGTGCTTTACCGGGGTCAATGGTCAGCGGTGGAAGCAGAACAATTGGAACGGGCCTGCGCTCTATTGGGGGGCAAAGTCAGTGCCACGGTGGCAGCCGCTACCCCCTGGAGTGGGGCCCAGCGACACTTTATCTATCTAACCAAGGAAAAACCTACTCCCAGTGATTTTCCCCGGGCGATCGGAGTACCCCGTTCCCATCCCTTGGGGGTGGAGAATTAACTTCGTTATCCCCGGAGATTTGTTGTCATAAATTGCTGACAGAAAATTTTTCTGAGGGAAAAGTGTCATTGAAGCTAAAATTTGCCGTATAAGATAATAAAACATCCTACTCAGGCGGCCCGCTGCGCCTTTTTTGGACTAGAGTTAACTTTTACTGCGTTCATTGTTATCTTTAGCTCGCTGGCGGTATATGCTAGGGGAGTGGCCATCCAAATTTGAGGGTACGACCTTGGATCAGCAAAAAATCCTCGGCTATTTTATCGAAGAAGCTCAGGAGCATTTGGAAACCCTGGAACGGGGCATCCTTGACTTGGGTAAGGTGGTGCAGGACTCGGAACAGGTCAACGAAATGTTTCGGGCGGCCCATTCCATTAAAGGGGGGGCGGCCATGTTGGGCTACACCAGCATCCAAAAAACGGCCCACCGTTTGGAAGATGCCTTCAAGGTGTTGAAGGAGCATCAGTTGCCCGTGGATCAAAAATTGGAGTCCCTATTCCTCAACGGCTACGATGTCTTGCAGGATTTGGTGGAAAAATTGCAGAGTCCCGCTGGACTTCAGCCAGAAGAGGCAGATTCCATTGTGGATGGGGCGGCATATCAGTTTGAAGAGTTACAGAATTATCTGAATTATCTCCTCAACCAGGGCAGTGCCGCGGCCACTTCTACCCAAACTATGGCGGCCAAGTCCACCAGTACAGGTACGTTCAATGAGAGTGATGTGCCGGAGGAAATTAAGGTTCTGTTACATAAAATGTTGCAGTTGTTTAAGCAAGAACCATCGGCCACTTCTCGGGAAAAACTTCAGGAATATTGCACTCGTCTGGGCCGCCTAGCCCCCAAGCAAGAAAATTGGCAGCATTTACTCTCCCTCAGTAAACAGGCGATCGCCAATCCATTGCATTCCTACCGTACCTTGGCCCCGGTGGTGCTGAAGGATCTTAAACAGGGCTATGACTGTTTTGTGTTAGCCAAGCCTGGAAACATTCGGGTCAGCGATGGTCTTAAACAATTGGCATCTAGCCAAGTGGCCCAGGTTCTCATTCCAGCAGACCCAGCGGCGGCAGCTAGCGTTCTCATGAAGGTATTCAACGACAGCCAACTGCGTCAATTGATTAAAAATCTTTCTGCCGCCCGTTAGTTCGGGGTTTTAGACTGGATCAAATAACCACAGGTGTGTTCCCCATCATTAAGCCAATGGGTTCTTTCGATGGCACAGTCCGGCAGAATAGCGGCAAACATTTCCAACTCATGGCCACAAACAGTGGGGTAGGATTCGGCCACATCGGCGATCGCACAGTGGTGCTCCGACAAAATAAATTTTTCCGCTTGCTCCACCGAAAGGGGATGAATTTCCGCCATATAACCTTCCTGCCGCCGTAGCTCCACCAGTTTATGTACCCTTTTGGATAAGGGGCCCTGGCCAATTTGTTGGCGATAGGCTTCCGCCTTCCGTTGCCATTGTTTTTTCAACACTGCCCCCAACTGTTCTTCCCCCACTGTTTCCACCAGGGAGTCGATGAACGAAAGGGCAAATTCACCGTAACGTTGGGGAAATTGTTCCCGCCCCTGTTTACTCAACTGATAGAGAAATTGGGGTCTGCCCATGCCCTGTCTTTCCTGTTGATGCTCAATTAGGCCATCATTTTCTAAATCCTTGAGGTGCTTACGCATGGCCTGGGGACTAATGCCCAACTCTTCAGCCATGGCGATCGCCGATCCTTGCCCCTCTTTGAGGAGATAGCGGAGGATATCTTCTTTGGTGGAGTGGGAAGAACTGAGGGTCATGGTCAACAACAGGAGAAGGAAATTTTGGAACCGATGCGTGGCAGTCCAGTAAACTGAAAGGACAACCCCCATGCTAAGCAGGATTACCTAGATTAATTGTCGGCTAATTATCAATTAGTTAACCCTAGTCCATGGCCAAGGGACTTCCCGTAGGAGCACCGACCTTGGCACTTTGACAACAATCGGGTTGCTAATCTATTCTAGAATAGATTAAAACAACTTACCCGTTGTTTTAGTTTCGCTCCTTGAGATTTATTTCGTCCCACCGCCAATCTACCTTGCCTTGGGCAGTTCCCTATCTGAATTCCCCGGAGAACACTGCATTCGATGAGTTCCACCACTGTTAAAAACCTGGTCAACCAACCCTACAAATATGGCTTTGTCACCAACATTGAAGCGGATGCTATCCCCCGTGGTCTGAGTGAAGACGTGGTGCGACTCATTTCTGCTAAGAAAAATGAACCCGAATTCATGTTGGATTTTCGCCTCCGGGCCTACCGGCATTGGCTGACCATGGCGGAACCCACTTGGCCGGCGGTGCATTATCCCCCCATTGATTACCAAGATATTATTTACTACTCCGCCCCTAAGCAAAGTAAGAAAAAACTAGAAAGCTTAGATGAAGTGGACCCAGCTTTGTTGGAAACCTTTGAAAAATTAGGGATTCCCCTATCGGAGCAAAAACGTTTAAGTAATGTGGCGGTAGATGCCATTTTTGACAGTGTTTCCATTGGCACAACTTTTAAGGAAAAGCTAGCGGAAGACGGGGTAATTTTCTGTTCCATTTCTGAAGCATTGCAGGAACATCCCGACCTGGTGCAAAAATATTTGGGCAGTGTGGTGCCCACCGCCGATAATTTCTTTGCCGCCTTAAACTCTGCTGTATTCAGTGACGGTTCCTTTGTCTTTATTCCCAAAGGGGTGAAATGTCCCATGGAATTGTCCACCTATTTCCGCATTAATAATGGGGATACAGGTCAGTTTGAGCGAACATTAATTATTGCCGAAGAAGGGGCTTCCGTTAGCTATTTGGAAGGTTGTACTGCGCCTATGTATGACACCAATCAACTTCATGCGGCGGTGGTGGAATTGGTAGCTTTAGATAATGCTGATATCAAATATTCCACCGTGCAAAACTGGTATGCCGGGGATGAAAATGGCAAGGGCGGAATTTACAATTTTGTGACTAAGCGGGGTCTATGTAAAGGAGTTAATTCCAAAATTTCCTGGACCCAAGTAGAAACCGGTTCCGCCATTACCTGGAAATACCCCAGTTGTGTGCTAGTTGGGGATAATTCCGTCGGGGAATTCTACTCTATTGCTTTAACTAACAACAAACAACAAGCCGATACGGGAACTAAAATGATTCACATCGGTAAAAATACCCGTAGCACCATTATTTCCAAAGGCATTTCCGCCGGTAATTCCGCCAACAGTTACAGGGGTTTGGTGAAAATGGGACCTAAAGCCCAGGGCGCTCGCAATTATTCCCAGTGTGACTCCATGCTCATTGGCGATCGGGCAGCGGCTAATACTTTCCCCTATATTCAGGTGGACAATAATACCGCCAAAGTAGAACATGAAGCTTCCACTTCCAAAATTGGCGAGGATCAACTCTTTTACTTTGCCCAACGGGGAATTTCTGAGGAAGATGCGGTGTCCATGCTAGTCAGCGGTTTCTGTAAGGATGTGCTAAACGAATTACCCATGGAATTTGCGGCGGAGGCTGATAAATTACTGAGTCTCAAACTAGAAGGTACTGTGGGTTAATAATTGTCGAAGGGGGGTGACTGCTAGGTTTAAGTTTGACCTATTTTTCTCCTGAATAATTAACTATTCTAGCCAGAATAGAACCTAGATTTTTTCATTCTTCACCAAGCTATCTTTCATTAAGTTATTTCTGATACGTTTATGAGCCAGACTATTCTTTCCATTAAAAATCTCACTGCCTCTGTTGATGGAAATCAAATTCTCAAAGGAGTTAACCTAGAAATTAAAGCAGGGGAAGTCCACGCCATTATGGGACGCAACGGTTCTGGTAAAAGTACTCTTTCTAAAGTAATTACTGGGCATCCCGACTATGAAATTACTGGCGGTGAAATTATCTACCAGGGGCAAGATTTATCAGCTTTGGAACCCCATGAGCGGGCCTTAGCGGGAATTTTTCTTGCCTTCCAATATCCTTTGGAAATTCCTGGCGTAAGCAATTTAGATTTCCTCCGCATTGCCTATAATGCTAAACGCAAACATTTAGGTTTAGAAGAATTAGACACCTTTGATTTTGAAGATCTAATTCAAGAAAAGTTAGACGTGGTGAAAATGAATCCTGCTTTTCTAGAAAGGAGCTTAAATGAAGGATTTTCTGGAGGAGAAAAGAAGCGCAATGAAATTTTGCAAATGGCAATCCTAGAGCCAACTTTATCCATCCTTGATGAAATTGATTCGGGGTTGGATATTGATGCCCTCCGCATTGTCTCTGAGGGGGTCAATTTTCTTAAAAATCCTGACAATGCCACCTTGGTTATTACCCACTACCAACGCTTGTTAAATTACATTATTCCTGACCATATCCATGTAATGTATGACGGTAAAATTGTCATGAGTGGAGGCAAGGAGTTAGCCCTGGAATTAGAAGAGAAGGGGTACGATTTCCTCGATGAACAGGTTTTGGCTCCCATTTAAACTTCTGTTTCAGCTTGGTTGCGTTATTTTCCATTCCGCTAGGCAAGTTGGCCGATCGCCAGGCATTATTGAGACAATTTGAGCTACTGCACTAACTAAACTAATCCACTTTGCCCATCCCCAAGGATACTGCCCATGACCGCCGCCATTTTAGCCGATGCCCTGACTCAAAAAGTTCACCAAACAGAGATAGACAAAGAACTGCAAGCCCTTAAGGAGCAAGCCATGGTCTCCGGGACGGAGGACTCCATTTTGGTGAATAAACGACAGGGAGCAGCCGATTTGTTGGGTAGTTTGCGGTTGCCCCATAAGCGGGATGAGGAATGGCAATTTACGGATTTAAGCGAGCTAAAAGCAATTGATTTTGTGGCCGCTGGTAAAGTTAGTCTGGATGTGGCGGCGGCGGAAAATTTCTACTTACCGGAAGCCCATCAAAGTCGCCTGGTATTTATCAATGGCTTTTTTACTCCAGAGTTGTCAAATACTAATGATTTACCCAGCGCCATTACTTGTCAATCCTGGACTAATCTTGCCGCCCATCAAAGGGAGCAGTTAGCCAACTATTTGGGGCAAAAAACGGACGGTAACGAAGTTTTTAGTAACCTTAATACTGCCGGAATGACAGATAGTGGGGTAGTCTGGATTCCCGCCAATATTGAACTGAAAAGTCCTATCCACTTACTGTTTTTAACGGTGGTTGATCCAACCCCTATCATGGTGCAACCCCGTTTGTTAGTGGTAGTGGAAAATAACGCCCAAGTAACCATCGCTGAGTCCTACGGAGCGATCACCACCAATTGCACCGATCGCCCGCAGCAACAGCCCTACTTTAACAACATCGTCAGCGAAATTTATTTAGGGGAAAATGCCCAGGTTACCCATATCCGTAACCAACGGGACTCCGGTGATAGCTTCCACATTGCCACCACGGCGATCGCCCAGGGGAAACAAAGTCGTTATCAATTAATTGATGTTAATTTAGGTGCAAAACTATCCCGTCATAATTTACAAATGGCACAGCGGGGAGAAGGGACGCAAACTGAATTTTTGGCCTTGACTACCCTGGCTGGAAGACAGGTGAGCGACACCCACAGTACCATAGCTTTAAACCATCCCCATGGGGTAACCAATCAACTCCATAAATGTATTGTGGATGAATATGCCCAGGCAGTTTTTAGCGGTAAGGTTTTAGTACCCCAGGCGGCCCAATTGACCAACGCCCAACAGTTAAACCGTAATTTGGTGTTATCTTCCAAAGCCCGTATTAATACAAAACCTGAGCTACAAATCACCGCTGATAATGTTAAATGTTCCCACGGAGCTACCATTAGCCAGTTGGAGGCGGACGAGGTCTTTTATCTCCGTAGTCGGGGCCTAAATGATTATGATGCTCGCCATTTATTGATTGATGCCTTTGCTGGGGAAATTCTGGATCAAATTCCCTTAGCCTCTTTGCAAGGACGTTTGCGGCAATGTATTTCCTGTCGGACTATTTAGTCAGTCAGCAAACTCGGTATTTTAGTTGATTTTTTAGTTAGCCTTAGTATTCTTTGATTTTTAAGCCATGGTTGCTCTCCAAATTCCCAGCCTTGCCGCCACTGTCCGCCAAGATTTTCCCATCTTAAATCAAGAAATTAATGGCCATCCCCTGGTGTATTTGGACAATGCCGCCACCTCCCAAAAACCCCGGGCTGTGCTGGAAAAATTGATGCATTACTATGAAAATGATAATGCTAATGTTCACCGGGGAGCCCATCAATTGAGTGTGCGGGCTACTGATGCCTACGAAGCAGTTCGGAATAAAGTGGCAAAATTTATTAATGCCCGATCGCCAAGGGAGATTGTTTACACTCGTAACGCCACGGAAGCGATTAATTTGGTGGCCTATAGCTGGGGGATGAATAATCTCAAAGCAGGGGATGAAATCATTACCACCGTGATGGAACATCACAGCAATTTAGTGCCTTGGCAAATGGTGGCGGCCAAAACCGGGGCTGTACTAAAATTTGTGCAATTAGACGAGCAAGAAAGCTTTGATTTAGAACATTTTAAAACCCTACTTTCTGAAAAGACTAAGTTAGTCACTGTTGTTCACATTTCCAACACCTTGGGCTGCGTTAACCCGGTGGAAGAAATTGCCCAATTAGCCCACCAAGCTGGGGCTAAAGTGTTAGTTGACGCCTGCCAAAGTGCGCCCCATTACCCTCTGGACGTACAACTAATTGATTGTGATTGGTTAGTGGCCAGTGGTCACAAAATGTGTGCCCCCACAGGCATTGGTTTTCTCTACGGCAAAGAAGAAATCTTAGAAGCCATGCCTCCCTTTTTTGGCGGCGGCGAAATGATTGCTGAAGTCTTTTTTGATCATTTCACCACTGGAGAGTTGCCCCACAAATTTGAAGCGGGGACCCCGGCCATTGCCGAGGCGATCGCCTTAGGAGCGGCGGTGGATTATTTAACCGACTTAGGGATGGAAAATATTCATAACTATGAAGTGGAATTAACCTATTACCTCTGGCAAGGCTTGGGGCAAATTCCCCAACTAAGGCTCTATGGCCCCAATCCCAAACACGGAGATCGGGCCGCTTTGGCCTCATTTAATGTGGCAGGACTCCACGCCAGCGACTTGGCCACCATGGTGGATCAAGACGGTATCGCCATTCGTTCCGGGCACCATTGCACCCAACCGTTGCACCGATTGTTTGACGCTTCCGGCAGTGCCAGGGCTAGTCTGTATTTCTACAACACCAAAGAAGAAATTGACCTATTTTTACAATCTTTGCAAGCAACCATTCGCTTCTTTAGTGATGACGACTTTACCGTTTAACTGCCTCAGCAAACCTAATTTTGAGGTAATCATCCTCCATTTTTGCTCCAGCGGGACTTAGGGCCGCCAAAGCCTGGGGCAGAACCAAGTTGCGGCGATGGTTACCGATACGAACATTTAACTCATCGCCGGTTTTATTTAGTTGAATTTGCTCTTTAGGAATGCCTGGCAAATAAAGTTCTAAACTGTAATCATTGTTGTTGCCCTGAACAATGTTAATGGTGTTTTCCTTGTAGTAAACCTGGGAAGGATCTTCATCTTTGTACAAAGTGTCCTTCAGTCTTTCCAAAGCGGCTAAGCCACACATTTCTTCCGAGAATAGGGGCGCTTCCTTCACCGGCAGAGGATGGAAATTGTCATAGATTTCTTGCTTATAGACCTGTTGGTTACTTTTCCACCGTTGGAAGAAGGGATCGTCAATGGTTTCGGGCAAAATCCGGTTAGCGATGACCAAATCTGTGGATACATTGTACAAACTTAGGTAGGCATGGGCCCGCAATGATTCCTTCAACACCATCTTTTCTGGGTTGGTCACCAAACGTACGGAAGTCTGCGTGTTATCTGTTAACACTTTTTCCAGGGCTTCAATTTGCTCATAAAATTCGTAGGGAGCATCCATCACTTCCTTGTCGGGCAAAGAAAAACCGGCGATCGGTCTAAATAGGGGTTCCACCAATGGTCTGAGGGCCACGGACATCCCCTGTAAAGGCTTATAAAAACGTCGCATATACCACCCCCCCACTTCCGGCAAACTGAGCAGACGTAGGGCAGTACCTGTGGGAGCAGAATCGATAATCAGTACATCATAATCGGCTTCGTCATAGTGGCGTTTCATCCGCACCAGACCAAAAATTTCATCCATGCCAGGGAGAATGGCCAGTTCCTCCGCCTGTACTCCATCTAGCCCCCGGGCCTGTAATACCTGGGTAATGTAGCGCTTAACTGCGCCCCAGTTGCCTTCCAACTCCATCAAAGCATCTAATTCTGCTCCCCAAAGATTTTCCTTTACCAGGCGGGGCTCATGGCCCAACTCCAGATCAAAACTGTCAGCGAGGGAATGGGCAGGGTCGGTACTCAGAACTAGGGTCTTATGGCCTAATTCCGCACAACGGAGACCGGTGGCCGCCGCAACGGAGGTTTTACCAACCCCCCCTTTACCTGTCATCAGAATTACGCGCATGGATGGCTCTGCCTAGAAAGATGAAAAATTGGAGACGGAATGTTACATATTGTTAACTTCCATGTTTCCATTATGCCGGGAAAGCCAGATTTCTTGCAGGGTTTTGGCATAACTTTCTAGGCTGTGGTGCCGACGGTAAGCTTGGGCCATGGCTGCTAATTGCTGATGGATACTTGAATCGGCCAACTTTTGGTCAATTTCTGCCCATACTAGGGATTGGGCTTGCCAATCCACTACTAAACTGTCGAGGTCGTACTGGTTTAATTCCCTGGCCATCCAGGTGCCCGGAGATACTAACGGTATTCTTTCTGCGATGATGGCTTCGGTGAAAATGCCGGAAGTCCTTTCTGCATAAGCTTCTGGATCGTAGGGTAAGAGAATAATTTGGGCTTTATTTAACCAACCGGCGTATTCTTCCCTAGTCAGGCGATCGCCAATTAAATGAACTTCAATTCCTTCACTGTCACTTTTTAAGCCGGAAGCCGCCGCCGCAATTAGTTGGAGCCTAGGTGAATTAGGCCGGGGCAATGAAACCAAATGACGCATCACCGACCAACCTTTTTCTTCCCGAGGGGCACCGGGCCACCAGCAAAGAATGGGATCAGCTTCTGTAAATAAAGGTACAACTTCAGCAAAATCCGTGTGGGGAATGGGCATCACGGTGAATGGTTGGCGAAAATAATCCTGGAGCGATCGCCCGAGGGGTTCACTATCGGTTAAGAATTGGCATTGGGGCGGGGATAGTAATTTCCGCAAACGTTGGTGGAGCCAATGGTACACAGAACGAGTTTGGTCTAGATGCACGTCCCGACGGTAGAGGATCCAAAAATGCAATCGGCTTCGGGTTTCGGGAGATAATTGCCGTAGCCCCCACCAGATAGCAAACAGTTGGAGATGGATAAAGCGCTCTAAAAAAAGAATAACTGGTCGACTTTCCCCATCGGTTAACAAAGGTCGCAATTGTTGAGCTAAAACATCACCACATTGCATGGCTTGGGGAATACGGGTTAACTTGACCGTCATGCTTCCCTCTGCTTCCAAATCCTCCGGCAGAAGAATTCGATGGAGGCGATCGCCAATTTCTTCTAAATTTGGATCCGCATCCTGGGGCACCCAAGCCTGATACTGCCACCCCAAATACTCCACCGATCGCCGTACCGCCCCGTGGTAAGGCACAATATGGCCTTCCCCTCCCATCAGATGGGGTATGAGAGAAATAAATAGGGGTTGATCCCGAGAATGGTCAGAGTTCATTTGCTTGAAAGGGAAGCCAGCAGACTAACAGTTTCCCCCAGATTGGCAAAGACGGGAATTGGCCCAGCTAATTGCAACCTAAACTTATCCAACTGTTGGCAAGTTTCCTCACCCCGCCCTGTCATTAGCACCACTGGCTGACAACCGGCCGCAATGGCTGCTCCCACGTCACTGGGGGCATCGCCAATAAAGTAGGATTCCTGGAGAGAAATTTGGTACTGCTCCGCCGCCCGCAACAACATTTCGGGGGAAGGTTTACGGCAATCACAACCGTCCTCTGGATGGTGGGGGCAAAGGAAAAAATCGGTGAACTTTACTCCCTCTTTGCCGTACTCTTGTCGGATTTTGGTATGGACCGCCGCCACGTCACCGTGGTCAAAATAACCCCGGCCAATGCCCGCCTGATTGGTGATCACAATTAATAAATATCCTGCTTTTTGCCACTGGGTTAAAGCTTCCCCGGCACCGGCCGGTAACTGCACTTGCTCCGGTTTACCAAGGTAGGGAATATAGTCAATGATGACGCCGTCACGGTCGAGGAACAGGGCTTTGCGGAGGGCACTCAAGGTTATCGGTGTGAATATTTATTTGGCTAGATTAAAAATGGCTTTAGTATCCTACAGGACAGGGACGCAGTCCTACCCCCCATCGAACTAAATTTGATCACCCTTTCAACTAGACTTTGATTCCCACAGACTTTTGGGCGAAGAGACGGGATTCCACCTGTTCACAGATGTGATGGTAGGTCATCAAATGCACTTCTTGGATGCAGGGAGTGTTTTTGTCGGCGACGAAGAGGGGATAGTCAGCAAATTCCTGGAACAAACCACCGTTATTACCAGCCATGCCGATGGTGTGTAAACCCTTATCCTTGGCACATTTCAGCGCATGGAGCACATTAGTGGATTTACCCGAAGTGGACAAACCCCAAAGAATATCCCCCGGTTGGCCCAAAGCTTCCACTTGACGGGAAAAAACAATATCGTAGGTGTAATCGTTGCTGACAGACGTGAGGATGGAACTGTTGGCGGTCAAGGCGATCGCCGGTAGGGCTTGGCGGTTGAAATGGAAACGGCCGACAAATTCAGCGGCCAGGTGTTGGGCATCGGCGGCGGATCCCCCGTTACCGCAGATGAGCAATTTATTTCCCGCCTGGAATCTTTGGCAAATCAGATCTACCACGGCCTCAATGGCTCCGCAATAGGATTGATCGAAAGCCTTGGCAAGGGACTGTAAACGCTGTTCAACCCATTCAGACATAGTAAATCCTCATTTTCAAAGCCTGAAGCAGCCAAAAAATCTAGCTTCGACTTTTAGGGACTCCCATTGCCATAAAAAAGTGGCAGGGGCCAAAATATAGTTCCTAATCTTAATCGAGGGAGGCAAAAATTGGCTAATGTTAAAGGGGTCAGCGTTTGGTCACTGGGGACGATTTTCCCTCATCCTAGGGTGAGTAGACAGTGATTTGAGATTTTTATGTGGATTATTTATAAGGAGTTTTCCTTTGAGGCGGCCCATCAATTGCCCC
Organism: Synechocystis sp. CACIAM 05; assembly: GCF_010222815.1. Classification (GTDB taxonomy): domain Bacteria; phylum Cyanobacteriota; class Cyanobacteriia; order Cyanobacteriales; family Microcystaceae; genus Synechocystis. The sequence goes on from NZ_CP019225.1 coordinate 2,852,698, forward strand.
ACCACGAAGGGAAATGTCGACGCTTACATGGCCATAGTTTTCGGGGCCGGGTTTACGTGGCCAGCGATCGCCTGAAAACCACTGGTTCAGAAACGGGCATGGTGATGGACTTTAGTGTGCTCAAAGCCCATTTGGACCCCTTGGTGAAAAATTACCTCGACCATTATTACCTCAACGACAGTCTTGGTTTGGAAAGCCCCACCAGTGAGGCGATCGCCGCTTGGATCTTTGCCAAATTAGAAGAAGCTGGGGTACCGGGGTTACATTCCGTGGAAGTCTTGGAAACCTGTACCTCCGCCGCCCGTTACTTTTCCCCCCGTTTGTCCCCATTGCTGTGATTTTCGTAATCCCTGGGATTAGGGGATTTAACCGAACAAATTGACCCCGGTCGGCCAACCATTGCTTAAACTAGGGGAAAGTACTAAGTTTAGTAGGAAAATTGTCAGCCTTGGGTATTTAGCGCAATTTTGATAGGATTTTGCTCCCTTGAGGCATTCTGAAATTAGCACTACTCATCACTGTTGTTGTTTGCTGAACTGTTATCTCGGTCGCCCCTGCCATGGTCTTTTCCTCCGATTCCCCCGAATTTAGCCTCTCCCCTTTTGAACAAGCCCTCATTGAAGCGGGTTATCTTTCCCTTTCCCAAATTCATCAGGCCTTAATGGAGGCGCGTCGCACCGGCATTGCTCTGCCGACTTTGGTGGAAACAATATTGGGGGAATCTTTGCCCGATGAACTACATCGCCAGTACCAAGCTCAACAACGGTTTGCCCTTTCGGTGATCCATGGGGTGAAGTTTTTTGACCAACATCAGTTAACGACCCTGGCCAACACCGAGGCGATCGCCAGTTTACTGAACCGTTACTTTCCTTTGCCCATCTGCCGTCAGTATGGTTTTTTACCCCTCCATTACCGGGAAAATCCGGGGGCTTTGTTAGTGGTGATGGTGGACCCCAGCGACCCGGAAGCAAGTCAATTTTTACAACGACAACTAGCGCCCCATCGGCTTACCCTGCGGCGGCGGGGGGTGACCAAGGATGATTTTGATAATTTGATCGATCAGCTTTACCACGATCCGGAAGTGCAGGCCGCCCTGAACGCCCATCGCCAAACTGAGATTAGTGAAGATCCCTACGATGGCAAAGCAACGGTGGTGGAAGTAACGGAAATTATTGAGGATTTACCGCAACAAATCGCAGCTCTGCAGAATACTCCCCCGGTTGCTCCCCCGCCGGTCAGTGCCATAGCCGAAAATACAAATGATTCTAATCCAGAGGCCAAATCCGAAGGGCCAGAAGTTAAATTAGCTAATAAAATTCTCATCCTTGGGTTGCGGGAAGGGGCCAGCGAAATTCACATTGACCCCCAGGATAATCGGGTGTTGGTGCAGATTCGTCAGGGCGGTAATCTCCGGATGTTGCTTGAACCCCTGCCTAGGGAGTTAGGCCCCAAATTGGTCGCCAGGGTGAAAACCATGGCCCATTTGGACACCAGCCAGACCAACATCCCTCAAAAGGCCCGCATCCGCAAAAGTTATAATGGCCAGTCGGTATTTTTCTACGTCAATATTCTGCCCAGTTTTTACGGTGAAAAAATACTGGTACGGGTGGTTCCTCACCTAGAAAAATTACCTGATTTTGCCCAACTTTGTGGCGATCGCCAGAGCCAGGAAAGTTTACAAAAATTAGCCCAGGAATCCCAAGGCTTAGTGGTGGTAATTGGGGCGGCCTATGGCGGCAAAACCACTACCATGGAAGCTTTTTTGGGACAGCAGTTGGACCAGAATCGCTCCGTTGCCTTGGTGTCCGATCCCCTTGTCCATGTTTATGAAAACATTAATCAGCTAGAAGTAAACCCCCAAAAGGACTTTACCAGCGAAAAGGCAGTGCAGTCCCTCCAGGATCAATGGCCCGCAGTGATGGCAGTGGATCCCTTGGAGGATCAGGAAACAGCCCAAATTTTGACCCAAGTCCTCAACCAAGGCCATTTAGTTTTCACCTCTGTCATTGCCAAAGATGTGCCCTCGGCGATCGCCCAACTGCAGCAATGGTTTGAACCAGCGGTATTGGGGCAACACCTGAAGGGCGTTGTTTCCCAGCGGCCAGTGCGACGGGTCTGTCCAGCCTGTCGTTTGAGGGGGGAAGTGACACCGGAAGAGCAACAACGTTTTGGTCTGCCTCCGGGAACTATTTATCGGGCTAACAGTTTGAGTATGGAGTTGATGGCCCAACCCATGATCAAAAGTCGTCTCTGTCGTCAGTGCCATGGCCTTGGTTACTCTGGCATGACGGGGATATTTGAGGTCGTGGCCATTACTCCTGAGCTCCAACAGTTGGTTAGTGGCCCCTGTTCCCACGCAGAAATTATCAATGGTTTAAGTCAAGCTGGCATTGCTAGTCCCGCTCGCCAGGCGATCGCCCTAGTGAGTCAGGGAGTCACCACCCTCGAAGAAGTGACCAGACTTTTTCCCCAATTGCCCCGGCAACTATCGCCCCGATCGTCCCCCTCTGACGCTAGTAGTGCGCCGCCTCACCCCATCCCCCCCCCTGTAAGCCAAAATGCAGCAGGTGAAACTATGTCCCCCAATGACCAATGGTGGCAACGTCTGCAACAACTAGAAAAATCCGTGCAAGAACTTAACCGTGCCCTGGCGGATTTGAAAAAAATGGCTGGCGATCGCCCTTCTGCCCCCCGGACCCATGCCGGCGATTGCCATTCCCCCTCTGCTGTTGGCCCCAACTTAGACCTCATGGCGGAATTGCAGGCCCTGGAGGATTTATCTGCCCACAAAAGGCCCAAGGCTAGGGACAGAAATGAACAAGCCGTAACCGTTATGGAAGGTTTTGATCAAATTGAAGAATTATTAATTGACGATCAATTGGGCCAACCTGCCGCTGCCCCCTTCAATGCCGGGGAGGAAACCTTTATTGCAGAAGAAGAAGCTAACGTCCCGGAAGGGAAAAAATTTAATCCGTTTAAATCTGTGATTGACCCCTGGTAACCCAAAAACCATTGCTTTGTTCGGCTCATAGAACACAGAACAGCCAAGACTAGACAAACCCGGTGAAGCAGAAATCCCAAGCCCTTGAACGAGGGAACTCTCAATTCTTAGTGGATGGCAAAGGCTGGAAAAAAATTCTGCCCATCCACAGCAAACACACCAGGAAATAACCGGTGGTGATCAGACCATTTAGGTACATTAGTCTAAATGCGGCCAATTCCCCCGCGCCCTGGCCAGTACCCCAGAGTAATAGGTACAGGCAGAGCCAACCTAGGGTTAATTGCAAGGACCGACGACTTAAACGGCGACGTTGACGGTGATACTGATTGTCGCCCCAGTTAGGTTGGTCTAGTTGGCGTAACTGCCAGAGGGACGGTAATATGCCCACTACGGGAAGCAGGTATAAACAAAGTTGTAGGCGCATTAGTTTCGTGTCGGCAAAACGCTCTTCGTTCACTCTGATTTTCCATCCTGCTTATGATCCCAGCTTGACCAGCGCTGATTTTCCCATTAACCCTAACCTTGCTTAATTTGTCCATGGCCTCTACCCCCAATTCCGTAACTCTCTACACCGATGGTGCCTGCTCCATGAATCCTGGCCCTGGTGGCTATGGCGCAGTGATTCTCTACGGTGATGGTCGTCGGGAGGAATTGTCCGCCGGTTATAAAATGACCACCAATAATCGCATGGAAATTATGGGGGCGATCGCCGCCTTGAGTCATTTACAAGAACCGTCCCAAGTGTTGCTCTATACCGATTCCCGCTATATGGTCGATGCCATGAGCAAGGGTTGGGCCAAGAAATGGAAAGCCAACGGATGGCAAAGGAATGCCAAGGAAAAGGCCAAAAACCCCGACCTGTGGGAAACAATGTTAACGCTGTGCGAAAAACATCAAGTTACATTCCAGTGGGTCAAAGCCCACGCCGGTAACAGAGAAAACGAGCGGTGCGATCGCCTAGCGGTGGCCGCCTATCAAAATAATCCCAACTTAGTGGATGAAGGCTTCGGCAAATTTTAGGGGTCAAAACTTAACCAATTTCCATTTCCTATCTAGGCTTTGCCAATTCAATGATTTTCCCTTAATAACAAACGGGGGAATTTTTTTCGTGCCCAATTTCCACCCCTGGAGGAGATTGGCTTTCTTCACCATGTCATTATTTTGCCAAAAAAGTTTGCTGTTAACATCAATGTTCTGTGTTATATGTTGGTTAAATACCATCTAGTAGGTTTCCCAATGGCAACGCTAGAAGCCCCCCCCCATAGTCTCCAACACCAGGAAATTCCCCCCAGCCATCGTATTTTGGTCGTTGAAGACGAGGTTTCCATCCGTGAAACCATTGTCCTATCATTGCAGGAAGAAGGTTATGAAGTTTATGCGGTGGACGATGGACGTGATGCCTTAGCTCTGTTGCAAGAATTTAGCGAAGACCCCGGTCAGGCCGCCGTGGACCTGATCATTCTGGACATCATGCTTCCCCAGGTAAACGGTTTAGATGTATGTCGTAGTTTGCGCTTTGGTGGCGATAATACCCCGATTTTAATTGTCAGTGCCAAAGGCAGTGAAATGGAAAAAGTAACTGGCTTGGAAGTGGGGGCCGATGACTACATCACTAAGCCCTTTAGCCTGAAGGAATTGGCGGCCCGTTGCCGCGCCATGATCCGTCGCCAAGGCTTGGCTGGTAATAACATTGCCCCATTCCGCAAATTTAGGGATTTGGTGCTTTATCCCCAGGAGTGTCGGGTGTTAATGCGGGGAGAAGAAGTGAGTTTGGCCCCGAAGGAATTTCGCCTATTGGAATTGTTCATGAGCTATCCCCGTCGAGTCTGGTCTAGGGAACAGTTAATTGAACATATTTGGGGCATTGATTTTATGGGAGACAGCAAAACGGTGGATGTCCATATCCGCTGGCTACGGGAAAAGCTGGAACAGGACCCCAGTCAGCCGGAATATTTAGTCACAGTGCGGGGCTTTGGCTATCGTTTTGGTTAGGAAATTATTATTTATTTAAACTTGTTTGCTCAGAACCTCCTCCATTTCCTCAATGGGACTAATGGGGGAATTTTTCGCCATATTTCTATCCATTGCTGGATTAAGGCGACTTTTCTGTGGGCATTTTCAACGTCAGAGTAGGAGAATATTGGGAGTAATGTCAGGAAATGTATAACATTACACCAAACGACCTCAGGTTTTCTGGTGTAAATCTGTTACAATGTCTTTACAAATAAAAAGGGTCTGACCACCGTTCCCCATCCGCAGGCTGTATTTACAGAATTTGCTGATCATTGCCTGGTTTAGTCCCTACCCTACATCCCTTGGACTCGAACTCAGTCAATAGTCAGTTAATCCCTAGTAATTAATTTATGGGCCAAACGCCAACGATCGCCATCAACCATTTGGGTTGCGAAAAAAACCGCATTGATTCTGAACATATGTTAGGCCTGCTGGTGGAAGCGGGTTACCAAGTCGATGCCAATGAAGAATTAGCAGATTACGTCATTGTTAATACCTGTAGTTTTATCCAGGATGCTCGCCAGGAGTCGGTGAGAACCTTAGTAGAACTAGCGGAAGCAAAGAAGAAAATCGTTATTTCCGGTTGCCTGGCCCAGCATTTCCAGGAGCAACTTTTAGAAGAAATTCCCGAAGCGGTGGCCGTGGTGGGCACCGGGGATTACCAAAATATTGTTGATATTATTCGACGCACGGAACAGGGTCAGCGAGTTAAAGCCATTTCCCCCAATCCCAGCTTCATTGCCGACGAAAATTTACCCCGTTATCGCACCACCAACGAGGCGATCGCCTATCTGCGGGTGGCCGAAGGCTGTGATTATCGCTGTGCTTTTTGCATCATCCCCCAACTACGGGGCAAACAACGGTCTCGCCCCATCGAATCCATTGTGGCGGAAGCCGAACAACTAGCCAGCCAAGGGGTAAAGGAATTAATTCTCATCTCCCAAATCACCACCAACTATGGATTAGATCTGTATGGGGAGCCAAAACTGGCGGAACTATTACAGGCCCTCGGTAAAGTAGACATTCCCTGGATTCGCATCCACTACGCCTATCCCACCGGATTGACCCCCAAAGTGATTGAGGCGATCTCCACTACGCCCAACGTCCTCCCCTATTTGGATTTACCTCTGCAACATTCCCATACTGACATTCTCAAAGCCATGAATCGCCCCTGGCAGGGCCAAGTCAACGACGACATCATCACCAGGCTAAAAACTGCCCTTCCCGACGCTGTGTTACGTACCACATTCATTGTTGGCTTTCCGGGAGAAGCCGAGGAACATTTTGGGCATTTGCTAGACTTTGTCCAACGCCATCAATTTGACCATGTGGGAGTGTTTACCTTTTCCCCAGAGGAAGGCACCGCCGCCTTTGACCTACCCGATGCTGTGCCCGAAGAAGTAATGGGAGATCGCCGGGATCGGTTAATGGCTCTGCAACAACCCATTTCCGCCCAGAAAAATGCGGCTTGTTTGGGGCAGACCCTGGATGTGCTGATTGAGCAGGAAAATCCTAGCACTGGGGAATTCATCGGCCGATCAACCCGCTTTGCTCCAGAGGTGGACGGATTAGTCTATGTCAAGGGCAATGCCAATTTGAATGAAATCGTCCCGGTTGTGATCACTGCCACCGACGATTATGACCTGTACGGTATGACCGCCGAGGAGGCTAAGGTTTTTTAGCTATTGAACTAAGGGGATGGACTGGCTGTGTTATTGACGGTTGGTTCCCAGCCATTCCCGCAAACTTTTTAATCCTTAATTATTTGCCCACTAAACCGTCTTTTGTTATCCGAAATTATTTAACTTTTCCATGACTAATACTTTGACTAGTACCTTCGCCGATCTTGGTCTTTCTGAAAAACGTTGTCAACTCTTGGCCGACATTGGCTTTGAGGCTCCCACCCAAATTCAAACTGAAGCTATTCCCCTGCTTTTGAGCGGCCGGGACATGCTGGCCCAATCCCAAACCGGCACGGGGAAAACCGCCGCCTTTGCCCTACCTTTGATGGACCGCATTGACCCGGAGGGGGACTTGCAAGCCTTAATTTTGACCCCCACCCGGGAATTGGCCCAGCAGGTGGCGGAAGCAATGAAGGACTTTTCCCACGAGCGCCGTCTGTTCATTTTGAATGTGTACGGTGGTCAATCCATCGAGCGGCAAATTCGCAGCCTAGAACGGGGTGTGCAAATTGTGGTGGGCACCCCTGGACGGGTGATTGACCTAATTGACCGCAAAAAACTTAAATTAGAAACTATCCAATGGGTGGTGCTGGATGAAGCGGACGAAATGCTGAGCATGGGCTTCATTGACGATGTGAAAACCATTCTGCGTAAAACTCCCCCCACCAGGCAGACCGCTTGTTTCTCCGCCACCATGCCCCGGGAAATTAAAGAATTGGTCAATCAATTTTTAAATGATCCCGCCCTAGTAACCGTTAAACAAACCCAATCTACCCCCACTCGCATTGAGCAACAGCTCTACCACGTGCCCCGGGGTTGGTCTAAGGCTAAAGCGCTACAACCGATTCTGGAAATGGAAGATCCCGAATCCGCCATTATTTTTGTGCGTACTAAACAAACCGCCGCAGACCTCACCAGTCGTTTGCAAGAAGCGGGCCATAGCGTGGATGAGTACCACGGCAACCTGAGCCAATCCCAACGGGAGCGTTTGGTGCATCGTTTTCGGGATGGCAAAATTAAGCTGGTGGTGGCCACGGACATCGCCGCCCGAGGTTTGGATGTCAATAACCTCAGCCATGTGGTCAACTTTGATTTACCCGATAACGCTGAAACCTACATTCACCGCATTGGCCGCACCGGTCGGGCTGGTAAGACTGGTAAGGCGATCGCCTTGGTGGAACCCATTGACCGTCGTTTACTGCGATCCATCGAAAACCGTCTGAAACAACAAATTGAAGTTTGTACCATTCCTAACCGTTCCCAGGTGGAAGCCAAGCGGATTGAAAAACTGCAGGAACAACTCAAGGAAGCCCTGACCGGTGAGCGGATGGCCTCCTTCCTTCCTTTAGTGCGGGAATTGAGCGATGAGTATGATGCCCAGGCGATCGCCGCCGCTGCTCTACAGATGATCTACGACCAGAGCTGCCCCCATTGGATGAAATCCGATTGGGAAGTGCCGGAAGTTGATTTCAACAAGCCCGTTCTCCGTCGTGGCCGCAATGCTGGCGGTGGCCAGAACAAAAGTGGGGGTGGTTACCAAGGTAAACCGGGCAAACCCCGTCGCTCCAGCGGTGGCCGTCGTCCTGCCTATAGTGATCGCCAACAGTAAACATTAATTCAAATAGCCTGTTTGAAAAAATGAAGCCGGGTTAATGACTCGGGAAAAAATAACTCCTCCAGAATTCAGACCCTGGGGGAGTTTTACTTTAATGGGGATTGGCTCAGGTTGGGATGTTTTTCCAACCGAATAACTAGGGATAAAAAGCCAGTTGGGGCAAGCCTAAGGATTCTTCCCAACCCATCATGAGGTTTAAGCATTGCACCGCCTGCCCTGCTTGGCCTTTGACCAAATTATCAATGGCGGAAAGGACAATAACCCGCCCAGTGCGGGGATCCACTTCGATACCGATGTAGCAAAGGTTTGTCCCCCAAGCCCATTTTGTTTGGGGGTAAACCCCGTGGGGCAGAATTTTCACAAAGGGGGAAGCCCGGTAAAAAGCACTGTAAATGGTGATCAGATCATCCCGCACCAAACCCGGATCCCGCAGGGTGGCATAAACGGTGGCTAGGATACCCCGCACCATGGGAATTAAATGGGGCGTGAACTGTACCCTTAGCTCAGTACCGGCCAAATCACTGACAATCTGTTCAATTTCAGGGGTATGGCGGTGTTTAGCTACTCCGTAGGCTCCCAAAGATCCTTCGGCCTCCGCTAGGAGCATATTTACCTTTGCTTCTCTACCCCCGCCGGAGGTACCGGACTTAGCATCAATGATGGCGGTTTCAGGCACAATTAAACCCTGTTTAAGCAACGGGGAAAGGGCTAGTAAACTGGCGGTGGGATAACAGCCGGGGCAACCAATTAGTTGGGCATCCCTAATAGCATCCCGGTACAATTCCGGCAGGCCGTAAACAGCTTGGTTATTGGTGGCTTGGTCCTGACGATCCTTTTTGTACCATTCCGTGTAGGTGTTGAGATTGCGGAAACGATAGTCCGCCGACAGGTCTAAAACTTTACAACCTTTACTTAATAATGCCGGGGCCATGCCACAGGCTAAACCATTGGGCAGACCAAGGAACACCGCATCACAACGGCTGGCGATCGCCTCTAGGTCAATGGGTTCGATGGTGAGGTTTACCCTGTGGGTTAAATGGGGATAAAGATCACTGTAGGGCTTGCCTGCACTGCTGTGCCCCGCTAGGTAGGTCAATTCCACCTGGGGATGTTCCAACAATAAACGTACTAGCTGAATGCCGCCATAGCCCGACGCGCCAATGATACCGACTCTAGCTTTTTCATTCCCCATGGTTCTCAAATCTCAAATAATGCCAACAGATTAGTGAAATTGGTGTGTTGGCTGAATTCTAATATCAAAATTGCCCAATGGCGAACTTGATCCCCGGTTTAGCAAAGATTTTTTCCGGGATCCTTCTGCCCAGAGATATTGCTAGTCCGTCCTGGGGAGCGGTCAACTTTGCGTACAATGGCTAGACGGGGGTTAGGTCCGATCATCAATGGTCTAACTCTGTCCTACTTTGCGTCTTTTTTCCCATGGGTTACATCGCCGTTGTTGATTATGATATGGGCAATCTCCACTCCGTCTGTAAGGGTTTGGAGAAAGTGGGAGGCAATCCCCTGGTAACGGACCAGGCCCACGTTATCGACGGTGCTACGGCCATTGTCCTGCCGGGGGTAGGTTCCTTTGATCCGGCAATGCAACATTTACGGGCCAGGGGTTTAGATACGGTGCTCAAAAAGGCGATCGCCAAGGGAATTCCTTTTTTGGGCATTTGTTTAGGTTCCCAACTGCTATTTGATAGTTCTGAAGAAGGCCAGGAAACGGGGCTGGGCATTATTCCCGGACAAGTGAAACATTTCCGTTCCGAGCCGGGACTGACCATTCCCCACATGGGCTGGAATGGATTGCAGTTTAACCAGCCGGATTTATGTCTCTGGCAAGATTTACCCCCGGAACCCCAGGTTTACTTCGTCCACTCCTACTACATGGCTCCCCTTGATCCCCAGGTAGTTGCCGCTAGTACCACCCACGGCAGTCAAACCATCGCAGCGGCGATCGCCAAGGATAATGTGATGGCGGTGCAATTCCACCCGGAAAAATCCTCCACCCTGGGGCTAAAAATTTTGGCTAACTTTGTCAAAAAAGTTGCTTTGAGCGATATTTAACCCTACCAAGTATCGTGATTGGTCACCGTTGCTCGCAATTTTTCCAACACTTCCGTTACAGGAATTTCCCCCAATTCCCCCGAAGCCCTGGTGCGGATATTGAGGGCATTAGCTTCCACTTCCTTCGCTCCAATTACCGCCATGACTGGAATTTTTTGCTTCTCTGCATTGCGAATCATTTTCCCTAGGCGATCGCCACTGGTATCCACTTCGGCCCGTAAACCTAAAGATTGCATTTGCTTAACAACGGATTGGGCAAAGGGCAAAAACTCATCACTCACGGCTAGTAAGCGCACTTGAATGGGGGCCAACCAAAGGGGAAAATCCCCTGCGTATTCTTCAATAAGAATGCCAATCAACCGTTCCAAGGAACCAAAAGGAGCTCGATGAATCATTACAGGGCGTTGGCGGGAACCATCGGCGGCAATGTACTCCAAATCAAACCTTTCTGGTAAGTTGTAATCCACCTGCACGGTGCCCAGTTGCCATTCCCGTTCCAGGGCGTCTTGGAAAATGAAATCTAGTTTGGGGCCGTAGAAAGCCGCTTCCCCTGGGGCTTCAAAATAATCCATCTCCAATTCCTGCACCGCCCGACGGATAGCTCCCTGGGCCTTTTCCCAAGCTTCATCGGAGCCAATGTATTTGTCGGATTCTGGATCCCGGAAAGAGAGACGGGCCTTAAAGTTTTTTAACTGCAAACTTTTGAACACGGTCAGAATTAAATCCACCACACTCAAAAATTCAGCGTCCAACTGATCCGGAGTAACGAATAAATGGGAATCGTCCACCGTAAAGCCCCGCACCCTGGTTAAGCCCCCCAGCTCCCCCGATTGTTCATAGCGGTAAACAGTGCCAAATTCCGCTAACCGTTGGGGCAAATCCCGATAGGAGCGCAGTTCGCTTTTATAAATTTGGATATGGAAAGGGCAGTTCATCGGTTTGAGCACAAAGCCCATTTCCTGGGCCGCTTCCTCTGGGGATTCCGCCATCATGGGGAACATATCTTCGTGGTATTTCTGCCAGTGCCCCGATTGTTTAAACAAATCTACCCTGGCAATGTGGGGGGTGACGACGGGTAAATAGCCCCGTTTAATTTGCTCCTGCTTGAGAAAATCTTCCAAAATGGTGCGGATAATAGTCCCCTTAGGGGTCCAGAGGGGTAAACCGGGGCCCACCGGGTCAGCAAAAATAAATAGCCCCAATTCTTTACCTAATTTACGGTGATCCCTTTTGAGAGCCTCTTCCTTACGCCGTTGGTATTCCGCCAATTGTTCCGGGGTTTCCCAAGCAGTACCGTAAATCCGTTGGAGCTGAGCTTTGTTGGCATCCCCCCGCCAGTAGGCCCCGGCCACACTTTCTAAGGCGATCGCCTTAGGATTAATGTCCGCCGTGGATTCCAAATGGGGCCCAGCACAAAGATCCCACCATTGATCCCCCAGATGGTAAACGGTGATGGGTTCGTGGATGCTGTCGAGGATTTCTAATTTGTAGGGTTCTTGGATGGATTCAATTCTTTGTTTAGCCTCTTCCCGACTAATTTCTTCTCGAATTACTGGCAATTTTTTATTGATGATTTTCACCATCTCTTTTTTGATGGCCTTTAAATCCGCCTCTGTAAACGGTTCTGCCACATCAAAATCGTAGTAAAACCCCGTTTCCGTCCAGGGACCAATGGTCACTTGGGCTTTGGGAAAAAGTTTCTGCACCGCCATGGCCATGACGTGGGAAGTGGTGTGGCGGATTTTTTTTAGTTGCTCCGACTCACTGGTACGGGGAAGGGCAATGGTATCGGGGGAAACTACGGTTTTGGCCATGGATTGTGTTTACAAAAAGTTTTCAGACGAAGGAATTCAGCCCTTTCCCATGATACTTGATCCGCTCCCGCCCCCCACTGGGTTGAAGGCTAGACCCATACTGCTGGTCGAAATCTGGCCCATGGGAACAGGTTATAATCCAAGGCGTTTTCCTTCATCTCTGGTTTTGTCGTGCCCTACGCCATTGATTTTGGTACTACCAATACCGTCATTGCTCGCTGGAATGAAGCAACCCGTCAGGGAAATTTAATTGACCTCCCCTCCCTGAGCCGTCCCCTGGGGGATAGTGGCCCTTTGGTTCCCAGTTTGCTATATGTGGAAAATGCCGCCCTCGGCCAAGTGGCGATCGCCAGGGAAGTGCTGGATCGGGGCAGGGATATTTCTACGGATACCAGGTTTTTTAAGAACTTTAAGCGGGGCATTGGGGCGGCAGTGCAGGGATTTTTGCCCCAATTGGATGGCCATACCTTGTCCTTAGAGACATTGGGGCAGTGGTATTTAGATAAATTGATCCGAATATTGACAGAGCAGGAGGGTCAAGGGCCGGATTGTTTGGCTTTAACGGTGCCGGTGGATAGCTTTGAATCCTATCGCCATTGGCTGAGTCACACCTGTCGCAGTTGGGGAGTGGAAGAAGTACGCCTGGTGGATGAACCGACCGCCGCCGCCTTGGGTTACGGAGTGGGGGATGCCAGTCAAATCTTGGTGTTGGATTTTGGTGGGGGAACGGTGGATTTTTCCTGGGTGCAATTGGGGGACGGAGGACAAAAGGGTCATTCGGGATTTTTGCTCAAATGGGGCGGTATTCTTGGGGGTTTTAAAGCGGAGGAAAAATCAGCCCTGGCCAAGGTATTGGCGAAAGCGGGGGCCAATTTGGGCGGGAGTGACATCGATTATTGGATTAGTGAATATTTCACCGAGGCTCAGGGTTTACAGGTTTCCCCCTGGATTAGACGATTAGCGGAAAGATTGAAAATTGCCCTAGCGGAAGCGGAAGAAGCCACAGAGGTTTACTTCGACGATCAAGCCCTGGAATCCTATGAATTTCAACTCCGGCGATCGGACTTAACGGAAATTTTGCAACAACGGCAATTTTTTGAACGATTAACAGCCCTGTGGGAACAGGTTCAGCAAACGGCCCAACGGCGAGGTTTGACTCCCGCTAACCTGGATGCAGTGTTGGTGGTGGGGGGCACCAGTCAATTGCCCATGGTGCAGGATTGGATTAACGCCCAATTTCCCGCCGGTAAAATTCGCAATCAACAACCCTTTGGGGCGATCGCCTTGGGAGCGTTGCAAATTTACCAAGGCCGTGAGGTGCAGGATTATCTCTACCATAGCTACGGAGTTAGGTATTGGAATCGGCGTAAAAATAGCCATAATTGGCACCCAATTATCAAAAATGGGCAAACCTACCCCATGGCCGAACCCATTGAACTAACCCTAGGCGCTTCCTTGGATAATCAGCCCAGCATTGAATTAATTGTGGGGGAACTAGGTTCCAGCATTGGGGCCACGGAAGTTTACTTTGACGGCAATCAATTGATTACTAGGGTTTTAGAAAATCAAGCATTCACGGTCCAACCCCTCAATGACCGCAATGGGGCCCGACAAATTGCCCAACTTTCTCCCCCTGGGGTGCCCGGTGGCGATCGCATCAAGGTCAAATTTTGGGTGGATGACCAGCGCTACCTGCGCCTCACCGTGGAGGATTTGTTGCAGCAAAAGCTGTTACTGGAAAATCAAGTGGTAGCCCAGTTGCGTTAGTTTTTCTACCAAAAAGAATATTTACCGGGAAGTATTAATTAACCTCCATCGCCGAGGATTAGTGGGGCACGATCCTCATCAATACCTTGCCCAGGGAAAAATCCATTCCAGGCGATCGCCACGGTCAGGATAAAATGTTCTACCCGGAGTCGAGGCCAATTTTTTTATGATCACCACCGATGTTGTCATTATTGGGGCGGGGCACAATGGCTTAGTCTGTGCAGCCTATCTGCTCCAACGGGGCTTGGGGGTGACGTTATTAGAAAAGCGGGAAGTACCGGGAGGAGCCGCCACCACAGAAGCTCTCATGCCGGAGCTATCCCCCCAGTTCAAATTCAATCGCTGTGCCATTGACCATGAGTTTATTTTTCTGGGGCCGGTGCTACAGGAATTGAACTTGGCAAAATACGGTTTGCAATATCTATTCTGTGACCCCAGTGTTTTTTGTCCCGGGCTGGATGGCCAAGCTTTTATGAGCTACCGTTCCCTAGAAAAAACCTGTGCCCACATTGCCACCTATAACCCCCGAGATGCGGAAAAATATCGACAATTTGTCAATTATTGGACGGATTTGCTCAACGCTGTCCAGCCGGCTTTTAATGCTCCGCCCCAGGCTTTACTAGATTTAGCCCTGAACTATGGTTGGGAAAACTTAAAATCCGTGCTGGCGATCGCCGGGTCGAAAACCAAGGCGTTGGATTTTATCCGCACTATGATCGGCTCCCCGGAAGATGTGCTCAATGAATGGTTCGACAGCGAACGGGTTAAAGCTCCTTTAGCTAGACTATGTTCGGAAATTGGCGCTCCCCCATCCCAAAAGGGTAGTAGCTCCGGCATGATGATGGTGGCCATGCGGCATTTGGAGGGAATTGCCAGACCAAAAGGAGGCACTGGAGCCCTCACAGAAGCCTTGGTGAAGTTAGTGCAAGCCCAAGGGGGAAAAATCCTCACCGATCAAACCGTCAAACGGGTATTGGTGGAAAATAATCGGGCGATCGGGGTGGAAGTTGCCAGTGGCGAACAGTACCGGGCCAGAAAAGGCGTGATTTCCAACATCGATGCCCGCCGTTTATTTTTGCAATTGGTGGAACCGGGGGCCCTAGCTAAGGTGGATCAAACCCTAGGGGAACGGCTGGAACGGCGGACGGTAAACAATAACGAAGCGATTTTAAAAATTGACTGCGCCCTCTCTGGTTTACCCCACTTCACCGCCATGGCCGGAGAACAGGATTTGACAGGAACCATTTTAATCGCCGACTCGGTACGCCATGTGGAGGAAGCCCATGCTCTTATTGCCCTGGGGCAAGTTCCCGACGCTAACCCTTCCCTATACTTAGACATCCCCACCCTGTTGGACCCCACCATGGCCCCCCCAGGCAAGCACACTTTGTGGATTGAATTTTTTGCTCCCTACCGCATCGCCGGATTGGAAGGAACGGGGTTAATGGGCACAGGTTGGACTGATGAGTTGAAGGAAAAAGTGGCGGATCGGGTGATTAATAAATTGACTGACTATGCCCCTAACCTAAAATCCTTAATTATTGGTCGCCAGGTGGAAAGTCCGGCGGAATTAGCCCAACGGCTGGGCAGTTACAACGGCAATGTCTACCATTTGGATATGACCCTAGACCAGATGATGTTCCTGCGACCCCTACCGGAAATCGCTAACTATCAAACCCCCATCAAAAATCTTTACTTAACGGGGGCCGGCACCCATCCCGGTGGCTCCATCTCAGGCATGCCTGGTAGAAATTGCGCTCGGGCTTTTTTGAAGCAACAACGACGTTTTTGGTAAAGCTCACAATTATAAATGGTTTACCATGTTAGGCCTAAGCTTGCCCCTCGAAGGTCAGCCTTGAATCCTATTGTTATTTTCCTTTCCATACCATGGCCAGCGCCACCACAGCCAGTGCAGACCTCTACGCACAAATTAAGGACTTTTACGACGACTCCAGCGGTCTCTGGGAAGATGTCTGGGGTGAGCACATGCACCACGGCTACTACGGGCCCCACGGCACCTATCGGATCGATCGCTGTCAGGCCCAAATTGATCTGATTAAAGAACTATTGGCCTGGGCAGTACCCCAAGATAGTGGCAAGCCAGGAAAAATTCTCGATTTAGGCTGCGGCATCGGCGGCAGCAGTTTGTATTTAGCCCAGCAATACCAAGCAGAAGTGATGGGGGTAAGTCTCTCCCCCGTACAGGTGGAACGGGCAGGGGAAAGGGCCCGGGCCGTGGCATTGGGCTCAAGTTGTCAGTTCCAAGTGGCCAATGCCTTAGCTTTACCCTTTGCTTCCGACTCTTTTGACTGGGTTTGGTCTCTGGAAAGTGGGGAGCACATGCCCAACAAAGCTCAGTTTTTGCAAGAGGCTTGGCGGGTACTTAAACCCGGTGGCCGTCTGATTTTAGCTACCTGGTGTCACCGTCCCATTGATCCCGGCAATGGGGCCCTAACCGCCGATGAACGTCGCCATCTCCAAGCCATTTATGACGTGTACTGTTTACCCTATGTGGTTTCCCTGCCGGACTACGAGGCGATCGCCAGGGAATGTGGGTTTGGGGAAATTAAGACTGCCGATTGGTCAGTGGCGGTGGCACCTTTTTGGGACCGGGTGATTGAGTCTGCGTTCGATCCCCAGGTGTTGTGGGCCTTGGGGCAAGCGGGGCCAAAAATTATCAATGCCGCCCTGTGTTTGCGATTAATGAAATGGGGCTATGAACGGGGATTAGTGCGTTTTGGCTTATTAACGGGGATAAAGCCTTTAGTTTGAAGTCCACAATCTCCTAGGTAATTATGGAATTCGACTATCTTCATTTATACGTTGACGATTATCAGTCAGCTCATCATTATTATCAACGTCAATGGGGTTTCACTTGCGTAAATAAAATTATTACTGACCAAGGAGTTACTGGCATTTACCAACAGGGGCAAATACTTCTGCTAATTTCGGCATCGGAATCTAGTTTGAGTAGATATGCCGACTATCTCCAGAAACATCCCCCCGGCGTAGGTGAAGTCGCTTGGCAGGTGGCCAATTGGCAAAAAATTCAGCATCAATTATCAGAATTACAGATAGAAACCACACCAGTTATTCATCCTCTGACTAAAGCAGAAGGATTAACTTTTTTGCTCTGGGGAGATGTGCGCCATAGCATTTATCCTATTCGTTCTGAGCTAAATCAGAATAAAACATTGCATGGTGTTGGTTTAACGACCATCGACCATGTAGTACTGAACATTGCCGCCGATCAATTTACCCAGGCTTCCCAATGGTATCAACAGGTGTTTGGCTGGTCGGTGCAACAGAGTTTTACCATCAATACGCCCCATTCTGGTCTGTATAGCGAAGCCCTGGCCAGTGCCAATGGGAAAGTCCAATTTAACCTCAATTGTCCCACCAATAACAGTTCCCAAATTCAAACTTTTTTAGCCAATAACCATGGGGCTGGCATTCAACATGTCGCTTTTTCCACTACGAGTATTACGCAAACTGTGGCTCATCTGCGGGAAAGGGGCGTAAATTTTTTAAAAATCCCCACTGGTTATTATCAACAGCAAAGAAACAGTAGCTATTTTAATTATGCAAGTTTGGATTGGGATACTTTACAGTGCCTAGAAATTTTGCTGGATGATCAAGATAATACGGGGGAGCGATTACTGCTACAAATTTTCAGTCAGCCTTGCTATGGAGTAGGTACTCTATTTTGGGAAATTATTGAACGCCGCCACCGAGCAAGGGGATTTGGCCAAGGAAATTTTCAAGCTCTCTATGAAGCGGTGGAGACTTTAGAAAAACAGTTAGAAGTGCCATAATAACTTGGGTTAGGTTATCAATAACTTGCGTGCGTTACTAAAGCATAATTAACATTATGAATACTGCTAAAACTGTTGTTGCTGAGCAAAGGGACTTTTTTCGTCAGGGCAAAACTAAATCAGTCCAAGATAGATTAACAGCTCTGGCAAAATTAAAAACGCAAATTCAAGCCCAGGAAGAGGAAATTATTACGGCCCTTAGGCAGGACTTTGGCAAGCCACCTTTTGAAAGCTACGTAAACGAAATTTTGGGGGTAATTAGGGAAATTAATTATTATCAAAAACATCTTCAGCAATGGTCTAAGCCCCAACGGGTAGGTACGAATCTGATGGTTTTTCCTGCCAGTGCCCAGTTAAGACCAGAACCCCTTGGTGTGGTGCTAATTATTAGCCCCTGGAATTATCCTTTTTATCTTTGTTTAATGCCCTTAATCGGGGCGATCGCCGCTGGAAATTGTGTAGTGGTGAAGCCGTCGGAATATACTCCAGCTATCAGTTCCGTAATGGTTCAATTGATTGAGTCCGTATTTCCCCTAGCTTGGGCCACGGTAGTGGAGGGGGATGAAACCATTAGCCAACAATTGTTAGAGGAAAAATTTGACCATATTTTCTTTACCGGCAGCCCTAGGGTGGGTCGGTTAATTATGGCAGCTGCGGCAGAGCAATTAACCCCAGTTACGTTGGAATTGGGGGGTAAATCTCCCTGTGTAGTGGATAGGGAAATCAACCTCCAGGAAACAGCCAAACGCATTATGTGGGGCAAGCTAGTCAATGCTGGCCAAACCTGTGTGGCACCGGATTATTTATTGGTGGAGCAATCCTGTTTAGAACAACTTTTACCAGCTTTACAACAGGCAATTCAGACGCTTTTCGGAGAAAATCCAGCCCATAGCCCTGACTACACTCGCATTGTTAACCAACGACAGTGGTCACGGTTAGTTAGTTTATTAAGCCATGACAAAGTAATTACAGGGGGAGATCATAACGAAGGCGATCGGTACATTGCCCCAACCTTAATCATCGATCCAGATTTAGACTCTCCCCTAATGCAGGAGGAAATATTTGGCCCAATTTTGCCGATTTTAACTTATCAGAATTTGTCAGAAGTAATAGATTTTATTAACACCAAACCTAAACCTTTGGCACTTTATTTTTTCAGTAGCAATCGGCAAAAACAAGAACAAATCTTACAATCTACCAGTTCCGGTAGTGTTTGTTTGAACGATATTTTGCTTCATTTAACTGTGACAGATTTACCCTTTGGTGGAGTGGGAGAAAGCGGTATGGGACGCTACCATGGCAAGGCTACTTTTGACACATTCAGCAACTATAAAAGCATTTTACGACGACCCTTTTTGGGGGAAACTAATCTCCGCTATCCCCCCTATGGTAAAAAAATAAATTTAATCAAAAAGTTGTTTTCTTAGGATAATTTATGGCTGACTGTCCCCAGTTAAGTATCATCATTCCTGTATTTAATGAAGCAAAAATTTTGCAAAAGTCTCCGACTGCAAATACCAGAGAATATTTGGGACAATTTACCCAGGATCAACCCATAGAAATTTTAATTGTTGACGGGGGTAGTCAGGATAGCACAGTGGAGTTATGCCAGACCTATGCTGATTCTTTACCTTTACAAGTTTTTATTAGTCCCCAACCGGGGCGGGCTAACCAAATGAATTACGGTGCTAGTTTAGCTAGGGGCGAATGGTTATTATTCTTACACTTAGATAGTATTTTGCCCCGTGACTTTTTGACCCAAATTGCCCAGATATTAACCAATTCTAGTTACATAGCCGGAGCTTTTGGTTTGACCATTGATCTTCCCGGTAGACCCTATCGTTGGCTAGAAAAATTAATTCTTTGGCGCTCTATTTACGCCCAAAAACCCTATGGTGATCAAGGTTTATTTATCCGACGGCAAGATTTTCAACAGTTGGGAGGGTTTGCTGATTTGCCCATTATGGAAGATTACCAATTTGTGCAAAAACTGGGAAAACAACGGGGCAAGGTGGCGATCGCCAAGGGGAAAGTGATTACCTCTGGACGGCGGTGGCAAAAGCTAGGACTGATGAAGACGACGGCCATTAACCAGGTGGTGGTGGCGGGCTATCATCTGGGAGTTTCTCCCCAAACTTTGGTCCATTGGTATCGGGGGGCAAAACCGAATCGGGGGAACCGGACAAACTCCGACGGGACTTCTTGTTAGAGTAAGTTAGTTAGGGGTAAGGCTGGGGCAGTTTGATCAACTCCATAGCCGGTTTGGGTAAACTTTTCCTGGCTTTGCTCCAGGGCGGCAGTTTCAGGTCACAGGAGGGACACTTGTATGGCATCAACAGATTTCAAAGACTATTACCAAATTTTGGGAGTGACCAAAACCGCTTCAGAAGCTGAAATCAAAAAGCAGTTTCGTAAATTGGCACTGAAATATCATCCTGATAAAAATCCTGGGGACAAGGCGGCGGAGGAAAAATTTAAGGAAATTAGCGAAGCCTATGAAGTGCTTTCTGACCCCGAAAAACGCCAGAAATATGACCAATTTGGTCGCTATTGGCAACAGGCAGGGCCAGCAGGACAACCCAGTGGGGGCTATGGCCCTGGGGTCGGCGTGGATTTTGGTGGCTTTGACTTTAGCCAGTACGGCAATTTTGACGAATTTATTAATGAACTGTTGGGACGCTTCAATACCCCCGGTGGCGCTGGTCAGAGAACTTCCTACAGCTATTCCACCGGCGGCCCTGGCTTTAATGACTTTGGTGGTTTTGGCAATGCCCAGGCCCCCGCAGGCGATCGGGAAGCAACCCTACAGTTAACTTTGGCGGAAGCTTTTCGGGGAGTGGAAAAACGTCTCAACTTAGGGGAAGAAATGGTCACTGTGCGGATTCCCGCCGGAGCGAAAAATGGCAGTCGGGTACGGGTGAGGGGCAAAGGTATGGCCAGTCCCTACGGCCAGAGGGGGGATTTGTATCTCAACTTGCAACTGACCCCCCATCCCTTTTTCCAATTTGAAGGGGATAACCTGGTCTGTGAATTGGCGATCGCCCCGGACGAAGCGGTGTTGGGGGCCGATATTAGTGTACCGACCCCCGATGGCATGGTGCGAATGAAAGTCCCGGCAGGAGTCAAATCCGGCCAATCCCTGCGGTTAAAAGGGAAAGGTTGGCCCAACCCCAAACAGGGCCGTGGTGACCAGTTAGTACGCCTAATCATCACTGCTCCGAAAAATCCCAGCGCCATTGAACGGGAATGCTATGAAAAAATTCAGGCGCAACGGACAGAAAATCCCCGCCAAGCGGTGGAAAAATACGCCAATTTGTTGGCATAGGTTGCCATAGAATTTAACAGGAAAGACCATGGGTAAGGGCATCACCGGTTTTGATTCTAGTCTTTATGCCTATCTGCAAAGCATTAGTGCAGATGAGTCGTTCTATCTAGCACAATTGCGGCGGGAAACGGCCCATTTACCCGGTGCCCCCATGCAAATTAGCCCAGAGCAAGCCCAATTTCTTGGTTTGTTAATTAGTTTAACAGGGGCAAAACAGGTACTGGAAATAGGTGTTTTTCGGGGTTATAGTGCCTTAGCCATGGCTTTGCAACTTCCTCCCGATGGTCAAATTATTGCCTGTGACCAAGACCCCAACGCTACCGCGATCGCCAAAGAGTATTGGCAAAAGGCTGGGGTGGCGGAAAAAATTAGTTTAAGGCTGGGGCCGGCATTGGCAACGTTGGAGCAGTTGACCCAGAACAAACCGTTGCCTGAATTTGACTTAATTTTTATTGATGCCGATAAACGGAACTATCCCCGCTATTACGAAATCGGCTTAAATTTACTGCGGCGGGGAGGATTGATGGTTATTGACAATGTGCTCTGGCATGGAAAAGTGACGGAAGTTGACCCCCAAGAAGCCCAAACCCAAGTTTTACAACAATTTAACCGTGACCTAGCCCAGGATGAACGGGTACGGATCAGTGTGATTCCCCTGGGGGACGGCATGACTTTGGCACTCAAAAAATAGCCATTATCCAATTCTCGATTAATCGAATTTAGTAATGGGGGACGTGGACGGGGGTAGAACTTAATTCCTGTCCGGAAATGCTGATGGTTGTGGGTTCCAGATTCATAACCCTGGTCTATGCTGACGATTAGCAATCTTGATGCAATTCCCCTTCCTTTTCCATGGCTACTACCCTGCTTTCCCCCACCCGTTTTGTCCATGGACTTCGTTTCGATAATCTGCGGGGGGATATTTTCGGTGGCATCACAGCGGCGATCGTAGCCCTACCTTTAGCCCTGGCTTTTGGGGTTGCCTCGGGAGCTGGGCCCATTGCGGGACTGTACGGAGCTATTTGTACGGGATTTTTCGCTGCTCTATTTGGGGGAACGCCAGCCCAAATTAGCGGCCCCACGGGGCCCATGACGGTGGTGATGGCTTCCACTTTTGCTAATTTAACCGCTAGTAATCCAGAAAACGGCTGGGCCATGGCTCTCACGGTGGTGATGTTTGGCGGGATTTTTCAAGTAGTTTTAGGCTTACTCGGTTTGGGTAAATACATTACCTTTATGCCCTACACCGTCATTTCCGGTTTTATGTCCGGCATTGGCGTGATCATTGTGATTTTGCAGATTGCACCCCTGTTGGGCCACCAAACAGCCCCTGGGGTAGTGCCTTCCCTGCAAGCAATTCCCACTTACCTCAACGATGTTAATTTTGCCGCCCTGGGTTTGGGCTTGATTGCCCTGGCGATCGTCTTTTTTTCTCCGCCCCGCCTTAACCGGATTTTGCCCGCTCCCCTGATCGCCCTGGTGCTGGGAACGATAATTTCAATGATTTTTTTCGGGAATGTATCTCTACCCCGCATTGGGGAAATTCCCTCTGGTTTGCCCAGCCTTCATTTGCCCTATCTCAGTTGGGGTAGTTTGCAACAAATGTTGCTTTACAGCATCATGTTGGCGGTGCTGGGTTCCCTGGACTCTTTGCTGACTTCCCTGGTGGCAGATAACATTAGTCGCAGTCATCACGATTCCGATCGCGAATTAGTAGGGCAGGGCATTGGCAATTTTGTTTCGGGCCTATGCGGTGGTTTGCCAGGGGCTGGGGCCACTATGCGGACGGTGATTAATATCAATTCCGGTGGCAAAACTCCGATCGCCGGGATGATCCATGCGTTGATTTTGTTAATGATTGTCCTTAAAGCGGGACAGTTGACAGAACCCATTCCCCACGCTGTTTTGGCCGGCATTCTCATCAAAGTGGGTATTGACATTGTCGATTGGAGTTTTCTCAAGCGGGCCCACCAACTTTCCACCAAAGGAGCGGGGTTAATGTACTTGGTGCTGGGATTGACCGTCTTTGTGGATTTGATTACGGCGGTGGCGGTGGGGGTCTTTGTGGCCAATCTGTTCACTGTGAAAAATTTGACCGATCTTCAACTCGAATCGATTAAAAGCGTTACCCGGGGAGATGGGGAGGACTGGCTATTGGAGGAAGAGCAACAAATTTTGCGGGCAGCCAATGGTCGCATTTTTATGTTCCATCTCAGTGGGCCCATGAGCTTTGGGGCGGCGAAATCCATTGCCCGCAGGTTAGCCATTGTGGAAAATTACGATGTGCTCATCCTCGATTTGGCCACGGTACCCCGCTTGGGCATCACTGCTCTACTAGCGATCGAAACCATGCTCAAAGATGCGTTGGCCAAACAAAGGGAAGTTTTTTTGGTGGGGGCCAAGGGCCAAGTCCAGGCTCGTTTGCAAAGGTTGCCGGTATTGGCCCAATTATCTCCCCACCATCGCTTGGAAAGCCGTTTATTAGCTTTACAAATGGCCGCCGTCTGCATCAATGTTGATTAGATGCTTGATGGCCACGGAGCCAGGGATTTATGTTTGGCAAATATCGACAGAAAAATCTTGATAACTGGCATTACCGCAATCTGTTTTGGTCAATTGTTTTATTACTGTTTTTTACCATGTTTGTGAAAACGAGAATGGGGGGAACTATCACTTCCATCTTGTTCACGGTGACTATTTTGGTAATGGTAAAAAATATGGCCATCAGCTCTCTTTGGAAAACTTTTCTACGGGGGCTAGTGGCGATCGCCTTGGGCTGTGATTTATTAACTTTGTTGATTAGTAATCCCACCATTGCCCAAAGACTCTTTACTTGGGCGGATATAGTCTATGCGGTGTTCTTCGGGGCGGCAGTGATTACCATTAGCCAACAATTGAATAAGGTCCAGAAAGTAGACCAAAATGCTTTATTAGGAGCTATCAGTGTCTATTTACTGATTGGAGTCTTTTGGTTTTTACTCTACCGGATATCCTATATTATTTCCCCCACTAATTTTAACGAATTACAAAGTGATGGGATTAATAATTTTATCTTGCTCTATTTTAGCTTTACGACCTTGACCACCCTGGGCTACGGTGACATAACTCCTACGGATTCCATTGCCATGGGATTGTCCAACATGGAAGCCATTATCGGTCAAATGTACTCAGTTATTTTTGTTGCTCGCCTGGTTAGTCTTTACACGACTGACCTCAATTGCCACAGTCAGACCCCGGAAGAACGAGAGTCCGACTAGAGCCCATGCGAGAAAATTCATCCCTTGGCACAATGGTAAAAGCGAAACCGAGCCCGAACAGTATTACTTAACTTATTTCATGGTTGTCTCTGCCACCGATCATTCCGACAGAACCACTTCCCAAACTGGCGATCGCCAAGGATCATCACCTTCCTCGTCGGATTCGGAACCTATCCTTTGTCCCCATTGTCGCCGCACCGCCAGTAATGGCATTAAGTGCAAGGGAATTTGTGTTGCTGATAGCGATTATTGAGCATTTTCTGAATTTTCTTCATCATCAGCTTGATCTTCTGACTGTTCCTGGGGCGATTCCATAACAGTATCTTCGTCCACCGCCTCGCTAGTAATCAGATTTAAAAACACATCTTCCAAGGTGGGGCGTAGCCGTTGCATTTCGTACAAATCCCAACCCTGGGTGACGATCGCCTGGGCTAATTGTTGCCCCAGTTCTTCTAGTTGATTACTCCGCACCAAAATTTGTTGGCGTTCCTGCTGTTGGGGGTGGGTTTTAGTTTGCACCTCTTCCACACCGGGCAAGGACTGCAAACAATGGGCGATCGCCATTCCTTCTGCCCCAGCTACTTCCAACTGATAACTGAGATTTCCTTTTAGCTCCGCCAGTAAATTGTCCGGGGTATTGGTGGCCACCACCCGCCCTTGATTGATGATGGTCACCCGGTCACAGGTCATGCTCACCTCCGGCAAAATATGGGTGGAAAGGATAATAGTATGGTCCTCTGCCAAACTTTTAATTAAATTACGCACCTCAATAATTTGCTTCGGGTCTAGACCCACGGTGGGTTCATCCAGAATAATCACCGCTGGATCATGGACAATGGCCTGGGCAATGCCCACTCGTTGCTTAAAACCCTTGGACAGCTTGCGAATTAGGACTTTGCGTTTTTCCGTTAACTGGCACCGTTCCATGGCCCAGGTCACCCTCTGCCGGCGATCGCCTGGTTTAACGCCCTTAATGCTAGCCACAAAGTTTAAAAAGCTGGCCACAGTCATGTCCCCATAGAGGGGAGGATTTTCCGGTAGGTAACCAATGCGCTTTCGTACCGCCAAGGATTGTTCATGGACATCAAACCCTGCCACCCGCACTGTCCCGGTAGTGGCCGGAATGTAACCAGCCAAAATCCGCATGGTGGTGGTTTTCCCCGCTCCATTGGGCCCCAAAAAACCGAGAATTTCGCCTTTTTGCACCGAAAAGTCCACATCCTGGATGGCGGTGGTAGAACCGTAAACTTTGCTGAGATGTTCAACCTCAATCATGGCGGAGGAAATTAGTGAGTAAACAACCTGGGCACATTATGCCCTTTTCTCGGCCGGCCGCCCAAACGGGTCAGTCACTCAGAATGGCTTCTAGATTTGCTCACTTTTTCAATAGTCTGTTATCCAGATCCGATTAGCCCTGTAAACTGACCCAATCAAGCAACCGCAATACTGGAGTTTTGGGAAAACAGACTCTAACTTTTGGCAATCTTCTCTTTACCTTTAAAATAGATTAAGGCTGTTCTGAAAAAAGCCATTGCCACTCAATTTCACCAATCTTTTCCCCATGCCGGAGTCATCCACCCCTTCCCTGCTGATCCCCAACTTTCCCCCCCGGGCGGCGGCGGTACATCGAGTTACCAAAGAAACTGATGTGCGGGTGAGTTTGAATTTGATGGGCAGTGGTTTATGCCATGTGGCTACGGGGGTGCCTTTTTTGGATCATATGTTACACCAGATTGCCTCCCACGGTTTGATTGACCTGGAAGTGAACGCCACCGGGGATATTGAAATTGATGACCACCACACTAACGAAGATGTGGGCATTACCCTGGGTCAGGCTTTGGCAGAGGCCCTTGGCGATCGCCGGGGCATTAATCGGTTTGGTCATTTCATTGCTCCCTTGGATGAAGCTTTGGTGCAGGTGACCTTAGACTTTTCCGGACGGCCCCACCTCAGCTATGGCCTACAAATTCCCACGGAACGGGTGGGCACCTACGACACCCAATTGGTGCGGGAGTTCTTTGTGGCCGTGGTAAACCACAGTCAAATGACCCTCCACATCCGCCAGCTTGACGGCATTAATTCCCATCACATTATCGAAGCGACCTTTAAAGCCTTTGCTCGGGCCATGCGTATGGCGATCGAGGTTGACCCCCGTCGGGCTGATACCATTCCCAGTTCCAAAGGGGTTTTGTAAACTAGATTTTACCCCCACTAACTAGGGAAAATTCTTTGCAGAGATAGGGTAAACCCTGGCAAAACAGTTTCTCCGGATAGGTTGCTGGGATTTCCTAGAACTTCCACCGCTTGACCGGAACGATAAATTTCCACCTGTTTATTCTGGGGATCAATCAGCCAGCCCAACTGAGCGCCGTTTTCCATATATTCCTGCATCTTTTCCTGCAATTTTTTGAGGCTATCGGTTTTAGAACGCAATTCCACCACAAAGTCGGGACAGAGGGGAACGAATCCGTCTTTTTGCTCCTGGGTCAAGGATTCCCAGCGCGCCTTAGTAACCCAAGATGCATCCGGCGATCGATTGGCCCCATTGGGCAACTCAAACCCAGTGGAGGAATCAAACCCTTCCCCAAGGCGATCGTTAGCTTCACACCAGATACCGAGCTGAGTAGTCAAATGAAAATTACGATTACCTGATTCGCCACCAGTGGGAGGATTCACGATTAATATGCCTGTTGCTGTACGTTCAAGCCTTAAATCTCGATTTTCCGCCGCTAAAATGGCAAATTGGGCCGGCGTGACCTGTAGGGCCAGTTCTTCGGGAATATTCAACGGCAGTGACTTCGGATCATCAACGACCTGACCCATGGCAATTTCCTCTGTGCAACCAGGGAGACTTTTCAATTTTAGTCCTTAGCATTAACCGAGGGTCAGCAGTTGCCGAGTCTGAAGGCTCCGTACTAATGCCAAGTTGATGGATCGATCGCCTAGGTCGGTTAGAACTTTTTCCACGTTTGCTTGAATTTCTGTCTGAGCTTCTACTGCCTGGAGAAACTTAAATTCCTCTTCGGTTAACTCTAAGGGCTGATAGTTATAGTCAAATAAACTGCGGCTCGGCCAACCAGTCAGGCAAGGATGAAGATTGGGCAGGGCTTTGAGTAAGGTTTGATCGTCCGTCCAATCACTAATTTGTATGGGGGGTTTAGCCAAGAAAAATTCGTAGTGGGTAATTTCAGGATCTAACAATTCAATTAGACGATACCGTTCCTTTTCGCTTAAATCTTTAGCCCTGGCCATTAAATCCGGTGCTTTATCCAACAGGCGATCTAGTTGCCAATAATCAGGGTTGGAAAAGCCCAAAAATTCCAGTCCAGCCGAGTCAATTAGTTCAAATAACGTATCAATGTTGTAGTCCGTTTCCTGGGGATGGACATACATATCCGCAAAGGATTCATCCCGATGATTTTCCAGGGACCAACGCTCTTTTTCCCTTTTCACTAAACGGTTATATTCCGGCAAACTCGCAAAAATTTCTCGACCCACCGCAACCCCATCCTGGTAATCGCCCCGTTTTTCCCCCTGTAAAATGGCGATCGCCTTTTGCATGAGTTGAATTTCCCAGCGGCCGATTTCAGCGTAAACAAAAATATGGAATAAACCACCGGGGGCTAATTTTTCCGCTACGGCCTGGATTCCAGCCACTGGATCGGGCAAATGATGCAGTACACCGACGGAATTGATGTAATCAAATTGTCCAGGAAGATGGGCCAGATTTTCCAGGGATAAATGGTGGAAATGCACCCGATCACAAACCACACCGGACTTTTGCAACCTCTTTTGGGCCACGGCTAAAGCCCCTTCACTGATGTCCACGGCATGAACCTCCGCTTCCGGGTTGAGGTGGACTAAATATTCCGTGCCGACTCCAGTGCCACAACCCGCATCCAAAATGCGAACCTTTTGATTAACCGGCCGCCGTCCTAAACAAAAATTATGGGCCGCAGTCCATTGCCAGCGCCAGTTATAACCGGGAGGAGGTTCCTGTAGCAGGGGTTCGGGGGGGAAGGGATAGGTGTTGTAGAGGGCCTGAACTGCGCGGTGCTGGTCGGAGTTGGACAACATAATTGGGAAAAAACTGGAGCTTTGGCGATCGCCAGGGGAATGGGGGGCAAAATCCTGCCCTAGTTTTTAATAATCGCCCAATATTGGCCCAGCGCCTAGGGTATAGCTATTAATCTTCCGGTAAACGAACCTGCAAACCTTCGGGCACAATATCTAATCCCAGCAAAACCTTTTCCGTATTGGACATATCGCCGATAATCCGCTGTAGGGGAGGGGGCAATTGTTTGATCAAGGTGGGGGTGACCATGATTTTTTCCTCTTCCGCCCGTTGGGGCTGTTCCAACACGTCAATGATTTCAACGTTGTACTGATCCCCTAGATCTTCTTGGCAAATGCGGTAAATATTGGCGATCGCCTGCTGAGAACGTACCGAATTACCCGTGATATAAAGTCTTAACACAATCCTATTCATATCCATCGCTGATAACAAATAAAGCCAATGCTTAAATCTAGCTCAATTAATCTGGAGTCAGTAACCTGAATTAAAGGAAATTTAAATAAAACAATCAAATAATGGATTATTAATCTAGTTAAAACAAAGTGTAATAGGTTATAGTTAAACAACTAAACAATCAAGCAAAGATAATTAATTTAGGAACTATCTTTGGGGGGGAATCGTGGTGAAATACGCGAGGAAATATTTAAGTTATTCAAGCTAACATAGTATTTGCGATAGAAGCTTGCTAAATAGCCCATTAATTCTAATACTATCAATCTGCCCTCGGTGGCGTAGGCTTGGGATTTAATTACATTGATATTGTGATTCTTTTCCTTTAGGACGGTGGTGTGAATTTCGATAATATCCCTGGGGCTGGCTTTCATAAAACCTAGGCGATCGGCTAAATTTCTCAAGCGCTCAGAAAGATTATGGTCTACCCTAAAAGCCCGTTGATCCAATGCTAATTCTAACAACTCTCCATAGGTTTGTTTCAACTCCCCAAATAATTCTGGAAAGGAATCTTTGATGGTATCAGAACCAAACATCCGGGCAGTGACGCTGGTGGTGGAGCTAATTAAGGTTTCCAGGGCGCTGTATTCCTTCTGCTGGCTGGCTAAGTTTCGTTGATTTTCACTCTTGCGACGATAAATATTTCTTTCTAAAACCGATAGTAATTCATAATAAAGCAAATAACTGTCGAGATTTTTCAGTCGTAAATAGCCATCGGCCCCATGCTGGAACGCTTGAATAACTAAATGCTCATCTTCACTTTGGCTATAGACAATGATGGACTGATCAGGGAAAATTGTGCGGGCTTTAATTAGGGTATCAATGCCTTGGAGTTCCGATAGAAATAGATCTAATAGAACCACAGCAAACTCTCGATCTTGGCAAATGTCCACCGCCTCAGTCAAATTTGACACCGTCGTAATTTGTACCGGTAGACGTTCCGCCAAAGGGGATACAATCGACGGTCCGAAGCAATGGTCAACCATGACCGCCGTTGCTGAATCATCTTCAATCAGTAGAATTTGGTAGGGCTCCTGGGTCATGTAATCACGGCTAAGTTCCAAGGTGAGGGGTTTATGGGTCAGTTAAGTTTAATGCTATGCCTTTGCCTCTCTGGGGTTTACCTGGTAATGTCCCTATGCTCGCAGTTTTGAGGAAAATTAAAGCAAAATTACAACTTGATAAATAAGCTTCGACTAATCCTAAGAATTTCTATGATTTAATTTGAGATTTAGCCACATTTATTATATGAAGCTTGTGAACAACTCCGCCCTAAAGGACGGAGCTTCCTATCCAATAGCCTGCAAAGTAGTAGAAGGCTTGCGCCCTTTACTACCTTGTCTTACAGCTAGACAATAGGCGGAATCCCCGGTTCCCGAGGTCAAAATACGCAGTCCTTCATCTCGAATATTGAGTGCGGCATTTATATCACGGTCATGGTTTGTACCGCATTTATCGCACCGCCAAAACCTAATATCTAGGGGAAGGCTGTCAACCCTGTTTAGGCAAACGTTACAGGTTTTAGAGGATGGAAAGAAGCGGTCTACTTCAACATAGACTTTTCCTTCTTCCTCAGATTTGTATTTGAGCATGGCCAAAAACTGCCCCCACCCCACTTGTCCAATGGACTGGGCGAGACAATGATTTTTCATCATGTTTCGTACAGCTAGATTTTCCACCACGATGACTTGGTTTTTGTCAACAATCCTGCGTGAAAGTTTATGGTGAAAATCTTCCCTGCAACGGGCAATCTTATCGTGAACTGTTGCAACCTGCTTGCGAGTTTTATTACGGTTATTAGAGCCTTTGTTACGGCGAGATAAACGTTTTTGTTTTTGCTTTAGGTTGCGCTGATGTTTGCTTAACCAGCGGGGGTTATTGAACTTGGAACCATCACTGGTAATGGCAAAATGAGTTAGCCCTAGGTCAATCCCGACTGCTTTGCCGTCCATGGATTGATTGGGAGTTTCCTTGCCATCATCCACCAGGACAGAGGCAAAGAATTGACCCTTGGCATTCATGGAAACAGTGACAGTTTTCACAGACCCTTCTATGTCCCGGTGAATAACAGCATCAACTTTTCCTATTTTTGGGAACTTGATGCCATTATCAACAACCTTGACATTTTGAGGGTAGCTAATGGATTGCCGTCGATGCTTAGATTTGAATCGGGGATACCCTCCACGTCTTTCAAAAAAGTTAATAAATGCCCTGGACAAGTTCAACGCCACCACTTGCAAACATTGTGAGTATGGTTCACTTATCCATTCGTATTCTTTTTTGAGTTT
The DNA here is from genome assembly GCF_010222815.1 of Synechocystis sp. CACIAM 05. Lineage (GTDB taxonomy): Bacteria > Cyanobacteriota > Cyanobacteriia > Cyanobacteriales > Microcystaceae > Synechocystis. Next base: position 2,883,870 of record NZ_CP019225.1, read on the forward strand.
GGTGATTGCTTTTTGAATAGCAAATCGTCCCAATCCTTTCCCTGTCTCCTTGTAAGTCTCATTGACAAGGTTTAGAGCAAAATTGTACGCAAACCTACAACAGCCAAAACTACGCCTAAAATGTAGCTCTTGCTCTGCTGTCGGGTAGATGCGATACTTTGTTGCTCGTAACATTATCGTAAAACAAGTTACTGGTAATATCGTAGCACAAGACTAGCAAGGAAGCTAAGGCACTCGGCACATCCCCTCCCTAAAGGAACGGGACTTCCCGTGCCATGTTTTTGTTAACTAAGTTTTTAATGTCGGTTAATTAATCTTCACTCCCCTGGGTCGGCACAAAGTTGTCCATCTTCGAGTTGAATAATTCTGTCTGCCACATCCAAAATGCGGTTGTCGTGGGTGACAATCAAAATAGTAGACCCCTGCTCCCGGGCTAATTTTCGCATCAATTCCACCACGTCATGGCCCGATTTACTGTCCAAGGCCGCCGTTGGTTCATCGGCCAAAATCATTTTGGGATGGGAAACCAAAGCCCTGGCGATCGCCACCCGTTGTTTTTGTCCACCGGAAAGATTATGGGGGCTATAGTTGATGTGGTCTCCTAGCCCTACCGCCTCCAGCATGGCAATGGACAATTCTTTCGCCTGTTGGGCATTGTATTGGGGGTGTAGTTCGATGGCCATCTGTACATTTTGCCTAGCAGTGAGGGATTCGAGCAAATTGTGGGCTTGGAAAATATAACCAATGTGACGGCGGACCTGAACCAAATCCTGTTTTTTTGCTCCATTTAACTCTTGACCAAACACCCGCAAACTACCGCTCTGGGCCGACCGTAACCCCCCCATCAGGGTCAACAATGTTGTTTTTCCCGAACCGGAAGGTCCTTTGAGGATCACCACCTCCCCTTCGTCCAATCGGAGATTGATATCAAATAAAATTTGTTTGCGGAGATTGCCAGTGCCGTAGAAATGACTGAGATTTTCCATGGCCACCACTGGTTCCGCTGGTGTCATGGTGACTAGGTCACTGGAGGGGGAGGAAAGAAGCATTGCCATGGGCAAATAGATAGTGGGAAAAAGAGCTTGTATCCATCATGACCTTTTGTCGAGGGGAAAACCACGGCTAAACTTAAAGATCCGCCCCTAGATAGCCACTATTCAATTTTTACAAATTTTTACGAAATCCATGCACAAAATTCCCGTTACCGTAGTCACTGGCTTCCTCGGCTCTGGCAAAACCACCTTGGTTAGGAACCTATTGCAAAATAACCAAGGACGGCGCATTGCAGTGTTAGTCAATGAGTTTGGGGAAGTGGGCATTGATGGGGATATTCTCCGCAGTTGCGGGGTGTGTGACGAGGACGGCAATCAAATGCCTTCGGGAAGCAATGAAGCCCCCAAGATTGTTGAATTGGCCAATGGCTGTCTCTGTTGCACTGTGCAGGAGGAATTTTTACCCACCATGCAGGCTTTGTTGGAGCGGCGAGAGGAAATTGACTGCATTGTGGTGGAAACTTCCGGCTTAGCCCTGCCCAAACCTCTCATTCAAGCTTTTCGTTGGCCAGAAATTCGCACTGGGGCCACGGTGGATGGAGTGATTACTGTGGTAGATGGGGATGCCCTCGCCAGGGGGGCCATGGTAGGGGATTTGGAAGCTTTGGAAGCCCAACGGCAGGCCGATGATAGCCTCGACCACGAAACTCCCATTGAAGAATTGTTTGAAGACCAGTTGGCCTGTGCGGATATGGTGCTGTTGACCAAAACCGATTTGTTGGGGGATGGGGATCAACAACGGCTGGAAAATTGGTTAGGTGACCAGTTACCCACAGGAGTCAAAGTGGTGCCCTGTCACCAAGGGCAAATTAGTCCAGAAATTCTCCTCGGCTTTAATGCGGCGGTGGAAGACAACCTGGACAGTCGCCCCAGTCACCATGACCATGAAGAAGACCACGACCACGATGAAGATATTAATGCGGTGTATGTGGCCCTAGACCAGGAATTTGACCCGGCGCATTTGGTTCAAGGTTTAACTGATTTGGTGCAAGACCATGAGATTTATCGTATTAAGGGTTTTGTCGCCGTGCCCAAAAAAGCAATGCGCCTAGTACTCCAGGGAGTTGGGCAACGATTTGATTATTTTTATGATCGCCTCTGGACAGAAGAAGATAGCAGGCAAACCCGCTTGGTGGTCATTGGGCAAGGCTTGGAATCGGAAAAGATCAAAATGGCGATCGCCAACATTTAGGCCCCTTCGGCCATCAACAGAATCAGCTACCATGGAGCAGAGAAACATCAGCTTTCAAGGTAATGGTAAATTTCGGGCTTAATTCAGCTAGCATCCTTGGTATTTTTCTCGCAGTGGCCGGGGCCGGGCTCTATTTCCTGCGCTCAGTGCGGCCGGAGGTGTCCCGGGATTACGATATCTTTTTCTCCGCTGTGGGCTTACTGTGTGGACTAATTTTGCTATTCCAAGGTTGGCGGCTCGACCCGATTTTACAATTTGGACAACTTCTATTAAGTGGTTCCACCGTGTTTTTTGCCGCTGAAACCATTCGTTTGCGGGGCATCACCACCGAACAGGCCCGACGTAGTGCCCCCTACGCAGACGATCGCCGGGTGAGCAAAACCAGAGTCTATACGGAAGCGGAATTGGACCAGTTGGAACCGGAAGATGAACCCGTGGCCCGCAATAATCGCCGCCTGAGGGGTTATGACGATGATGCCCGCAGTGGCCGTCCCGATGGCTATGGAGAAGCGGAAGCCCGCCCCAGACCCCGTTCCCAAGGCCGTAACGCTCCCCCCACTAACCCCAACCCCAGACCAACCCGTTCCCGTCCCTCCACTGGCCGCAGTACCCCCCAAAGACCCGGCCCCGCCCCTGGTTACAACGATAACTACGGTTACGAAGACGATTATTCCGGTTGGGAGAGTGGTGCCAATGATGTGTGGGATGATCCCACCCCTAGCCGTCGTCCCCGTCCCGAAGCTGGTAATGATCCTGCCCTTTCCCGTCGTCCCAGCAACCGTCGCCCCCGTCCCAGTAATAATCCCCCCAATGATTCCTTTGGCGATCGCCCAGAAAGGAATGCCCCCCGCAACGCCCGTCCATACGAAGATGAACCCCCGGCGGCCTATGTGGACTACCAACCCATTGACGAAGCTGATTTAACTCCCCGACCCAACACTTCTGAGGATTCTGCCGATAGGGACAGGGACCAGGAACAAAGCCGCAGTGGCAGCCCCCGCAGTCAACGCCCTAGCCGTCCCCCCGTCGATGGGGAAGAGCGCCCCACCGGAACTGATGACCAAGAACGGTTTGATTATTAATTTTTCCTAGTGAACAGGGCGAGAATTGGGAGTAGTTTAGGACAGACTCCATGGTTGTGGTTAGCAATGGTGCTGGTTTCCCTAGTACTCAGTGGTTGCAACAATGTCAGGCGATCGCCATTGGATCAGAGTTTAAATAGTCGTTTTAATGACGAACAGCCCAGTCTGAGCGGCGACGGTCGCTGGTTAGCCTTAGTTTCCAATCGCAACGGCACCAGGGAAATTTTGGTTTATGACCTCCGCAATAACCAATTGATCAACCTGCCGGGACTGAACCAAGCCAACACCATTGCCGAAAGTCCCAGTCTGAGCCGCACCGGCCGTTATTTGGTTTATCTGTCCAGCATTCAAGGGCGGCCTGACATCGCCTTATATGATCGCCTGACCAAAAAAACTGACCTGTTAACCCTCAACTATCGCCAGTGGGTACGCAATCCCAGGATTAGCCCCGATGGTCGCTATATCGTTTTTGAAACCGCTAAACGAGGGCAATGGGACATCGAAATCCTTGACCGGGGCCCCCAAATTGAACTGGACATTGCCGAAGGTGCTCCCGTGGAAAGCCCCCCCACTGCACCATGATCAACCATTGGTAAAACTGAATTTTGCTTAAAGCTCCTTCACAAAAGCGGCTTCAACATTGTGCGATCCTAAAGAATGGCAAAGTTTAACCACTAACAATTAATTAAAAATTTATAAATCCATGGAACAACCGATGAAACCCACGGTGATCATCACCGGAGCCTCCTCCGGGGTGGGATTATACGGAGCTAAAGCTTTAATCGACAAAGGTTGGCACGTGATTATGGCCTGCCGCAATTTAGATAAAACCCAGAAAGTGGCCGATGAATTGGGTTTTCCCAAGGATTCCTACACGATCATCAAACTGGATTTGGGTTATTTAGACAGTGTGCGTCGTTTTGTCACCCAGTTTCGGGAATTGGGTCGTCCCCTCAAAGCCTTGGTTTGCAATGCTGCGGTCTATTTTCCTTTACTGGATGAACCCCTCTGGTCAGCCGATGACTATGAACTTTCTGTGGCCACTAACCACCTGGGACATTTCTTGCTTTGCAATCTGTTGCTGGAAGATTTAAAAGCCTGTCCCGATGCGGATAAGCGTTTAATTATTTTGGGCACTGTTACCGCCAACAGCAAAGAACTAGGGGGTAAAATTCCCATCCCCGCCCCGCCGGATTTGGGCAACTTTGAAGGGTTTGAAGCGGGTTTTAAAAAACCCATTGCCATGATTAATAACAAAAAATTCAAATCGGGCAAAGCGTATAAGGACAGTAAGCTCTGCAATATGCTCACCACCAGGGAATTGCACCGCCGCTTCCACCAAGAAACGGGCATTGTTTTTAACTCCCTTTACCCTGGTTGTGTGGCCGATACTCCCCTATTTCGCAATCACTATTCCTTGTTCCGCACCATTTTTCCCTGGTTCCAAAAAAACGTTACCAAAGGCTATGTGAGCCAAGAATTGGCCGGGGAACGGGTAGCCATGGTGGTGGCTGATGACAAATTTAAGGATTCCGGAGTGCATTGGAGTTGGGGTAACCGTCAACAAGCGGGCCGGGAAGCCTTTGTCCAGGAACTTTCCGAACAGGGAAGCGATGCCCAAAAAGCCCAACGCATGTGGGATTTAAGCGAAAAGTTAGTGGGTCTGGCTTAATTCACCAATAAATTCCCCCCAGCCTTGGGGGGTCAGGGGGGCAGTTCAAAAATGATCAAACGGCGGCGATGGGATAATCCCTAGACTGATCCGTTTCCACTTCCCTATCCACTGCTCCCTGGTAGGTATCTACCACATGGTTGGGTAAAATATCCCCTCCTTGGCTGAGGAAGCCCCAACTTTGGCCCACATGGACATAGGTGCCTAAACCAGTAGTGGGTGGCAAAAGGGGAATTACGTCCGCTAAATTAACAATGCGGTAACTGTTGGGTACCTGGCGGGAATGGAGTTGGGCAAAAGTTACATCGCCGACTCTGGGGCAGGCATAGCTATAAAGTTGAATCTGGGGCCGTAAGTTGGGGAGGTTAACTGCTAGATCCAACGCCGCCAGCACCGCCAGGGAAGCCCCCAAACTATGGCCAGTGACGTAACAGGGCACAGCCGGGTCTAACTGTTGGGCAATTTCCCTCGGAATGGGACTGACAATACGGAGATAATTTTCGATAAAGCCCTGGTGAATTTTGCCAAAATATTGCCCCGATCGCCGGTCGGTGAAGGGAATTTGTTGGGCCCGGAGATTATTGACCCATTCCATAGTGGTTTGGGTGCCCCGAAAAACAATGAGATTGCGGCGGGGAGAACTGAGGACAAAACCCAGGTAAACGGGGATTTCCTGGGTTACTTTGACCACTTGACGAATGGTTTCCCCCAGGGAATCTTCCGCTTGGTCCCAGGTTTTATCTAAGGGGTCACCGGTATTATCCAGGGGAATTTGCACCGCAACGGATTCGGAAATGTGAGCTTCCCTACCGCGAAAAGAAGCAATTTGTTTATACTCATCCAGGTCGGAGCTATAGGCCGGTAACTGGCGAATATTGCCGTCGTAGCTGGGGATGGTTTTCCCCGTTAAGTATTGCTGGGTGGCGATTTTACTGCAACGGATCAGCAATTGAGAAATTTGGCGATCGTAGGGCAGGATAGGGGGAGTGAGCCTAACGCTGTTAATAATTTCCTCCCCCCGGAAGATTTTTTCCGCATCCGCTTCAAAGGCGGCATTTAACATGCTGGTGCGGTCGGTGTTGGCCGCTTGGGCTTTGGCCAATGCCTGTAATTCCCTGATTTCCTGGCGATGGCGTTCCTCCCGGCCTATGGTGAATGCTCCCCCCAGGGCCACTCCCCCCAGCAACAGTCGGCGGCGGTTAAAGATGCCCATGGTTGATGCTCTCCTGGTCGGGCTGGACTGGTTGATGGAAACGATGCCCCAAAGCGCCATTGGCATAGTACTGGTTGGTGCTTTGGCCCAACATCCAAGTGAGGGTAAACAGCCCCGCAAAGCCTTTAAAACTGTCGAAATAGGGCACCCAAATCCCGATCGCCAGTAGGGTGACCCAAACCACAGCGGCGGTAATTACTGCGCCAATGGCCCCAAAAATGTTACCGGCGATCGCCAATAGATCTTGACCCCGGGGAAATTGCCAAACTTTACCGATGTCCCGGCACATTTTCACCAGCAGAAATAACACCAATAGCAAGCGGGGAGTATAGTAACCGGCGATCGGCAACAGGGTAATTAAACTGGTGCCCAAGGCGTAATCGAAAACTAAATCCCTGGCCTGCTTGGCCCGGTGCAGATTTTTTTGCCAAAGTTCGACGGACGACTGCACCATGTTTTCAAACTTTTCAAACTGGTAATGCCAATTGGTAAAGGCGTAGAGCGACCTTTGGGAGGGATTCTAACCCAATTTGAGGGTGGAAGTAATCCGTTTCATGGCTTCCTCTACATTTTCCCGACTATTAAAAGCGGAAATACGGAAATAGCCTTCCCCCGCCGCCCCAAAGCCAGAGCCTGGAGTGCCCACCACATTAACGGTGTGTAATAACTTGTCGAAAAAGTCCCAACTGCTCAGGCCATGGGGGGTTTTGACCCACACATAGGGAGCATTGACCCCGCCATAGACCATTAAACCGGCAGCGGCTAATTTCTCCCGGATAATACGGGCATTTTCCAAGTAAAAAGCAATTAGTTCCTGTACTTGGGCTTGGCCTTCGGGGGAATAGACCGCCTCTGCCCCCCGTTGGATAATGTACGAAACGCCATTAAATTTGGTGGATTGGCGGCGGTTCCAGAGTTTCCATAGCTCCACGTCACTGCCGTCGGCGGCTTTAGCCGTTAAGGTTTTGGGCACCACGGTTAACGCACAACGGGTACCGGTAAAACCAGCATTTTTAGAAAAAGAGCGAAACTCAATGGCACAATCCCTCGCTCCCTCAATTTCGTAAATGGAGTGGGGCAGAGTGGGGTCAGTGATAAATGCCTCGTAGGCCGCATCGAAAAAGATGATGGAACCATGGGCTTTGGCGTAGTCCACCCATTGTTTTAAATACTCTTTAGTGGCGGTTGCCCCGGTGGGGTTATTGGGAAAACAGAGATAAATTAAATCTACTTTCTGGCTCGGTATGGCCGCGACAAAGTCATTTTCAGCCGAAATGGGCAGGTACACTAAACCACCATATTCCCCTTTTTCATTGGCATCGCCGGTGTGCCCCGCCATCACATTGGTGTCCACATAAACTGGATAAACGGGGTCGGTGACAGCGATGGTGTTATCTTTGCCGAAAATATCGAGGATATTACCAGTGTCACATTTGGAACCGTCGGAAATAAAAATTTCTTCGGCGCTAATCTCACAACCCCTAGCTTGGAAATCGTGCTGGGCAATTTTTTCCCGCAACCAAGCGTAACCCTGTTCCGGGCCGTATCCTTTGAAGGTTTGGCGATCGCCCATGTCGTCGATGGCTTTGGCCATGGCCTGGCGACAAGCAAGGGGCAGGGGTTCCGTTACATCTCCAATACCAAGTTTGATCACCTGGGCGTTAGGATTGGCAGTGGTGAAAGCATTTACCCGCCGAGCAATTTCGGGAAACAGGTAACCGGCTTTCAATTTGAGATAGTTGTCGTTGATACTGGCCATGGCTTGGTGATTAAAGGGCGATCGCCATTATAAAAGGTGAGTTACCCCTCGCCCCAGGGAAGATGGTAATGGGTTCATGCTCGCTCCAATCAATACTGCTCCCGTTGGTTTAATCATGACGACGGCCATAGCTAGTCCAATTTCTGCTAAAACCTATCCTTAACACCTCCATCGAACATTTATGTCCCAGTGGATCACAGAATGGATTCCCCAAGTAATGAATCAATTGGGCTATGGGGGAATTAGCCTTTTAATGTTTTTGGAAAACTTATTTCCTCCCATTCCGTCTGAGTTGATCATGCCCTTAGCTGGTTTTGCCGTTGCTCAGGGAAAATTGGAATTATTCCCGGCGATCGTTGCAGGTATTATCGGTACAATTCTGGGAGCTTATCCCTGGTACTACATCGGTAAATGGGTCAGCGAAGAAAGGCTAGAACAACTGGCTGACCGTTATGGTAAATGGATTGGCCTAGACGCCAAAGATATCCATAAATCGAACGTTTGGTTTGGTCGCTATGGCCATCAATCCGTCTTTTTTGGACGCCTAGTGCCGGGTATCCGTACCATTGTTTCCTTGCCCGCAGGCGTCAATGCCATGGGTTTAATTTCCTTTACTCTCTACAGTTTGGGGGGCATATCTCTCTGGGTAACTTTTTTAGCTAGCGCAGGTTACAAACTGGGTGATCATTACGAACTGGTGGAGCAATATTTGGGGCCAGTGTCAAAAATTGTCCTAGTTAGTATAGTCGCTATTCTTGTGCTGTTAATTGTTCGCAAACAGCTACGTCGAAGGGCCTAATTTTTAGGATCCAGCTTCAATCCTATTTCGATGGTGAATTTTTCAGTCACCCATCCCCCTATCCCCATGAACCCTAAATTAAAATTGGGACTTCACCACATTCAATCATCCCGATCCTGGGGAAACTTACTGTGATTGCACAAATTAATCCACCACCACAAGGACCAGGGCCCCAGGCGATCGCCAATGTGCTGGAACAATGGCATTTCCTGAACATTTGGCTGTTTGAAACACTGAATGCTCCCATCTTCAAATTGGGCACTGAAAGCATCACTTTATGGTGGATTATTCAAGCCTGTTTTCTCCTTTTGCTGGTAGGAGTATTCGCCAAAGCTACTAAACAATTCCTAAAAAAGTTCCTACTGCTCAAACTTAGATTTAGTGAAGGTAACCGAGAAGTAATTGGTACATTAACTAGTTTGGGGGTGGCCGTATTAGGCTTTATCGTTGTATTGCAAGCCATGGGCTTGGAACTAGCTAGCTTTGCAGTAATTATGGGGGGACTAGGGATTGGCATTGGTTTTGGCTTGCAGGAATTAACTAGGAATTTAGTCAGTGGTTTGACAATTTTTGGCGAAAATAAACTTAAAGTTGGTGACTTAATTGAATTTAATAATCACATTGGTTACATCAAGGAAATTTCCATTCGCTCTACCATCATCCGTACCTTTAGAGGTAGTGACCTAGTGGTGCCCAACACGGATTTAACCAGCAATTTAGTTGTTAACTGGAATTATGAAAATTGCAGTGGCCGCCTGGAAGTACCAGTTAGTGTGGAATATGGCAGTGACCTAGTTTTGGTCACGGAAGTGCTATTGGAATCCGCCGCCATGGAAAAAAATATTGTCAGCGAGCCCGCACCAAAAGCAGTTTTCCTTGGATTTGGCGACAACTCTCTTAATTTTGAACTCTGGGTTTGGACTGAAAGAATTGACCAAAGATTTCTCATCTTTAGCTCCCTTAATCACATCATTCAATATAATTGCCGTCGTCGAGGAATTAATATGCCCTTTCCCCAAAGGGATATCTGGTTGAGAAACCCAGAAAGTATCTCTCTAGCAGTTAGTGATCAAGACAACAACGCTACAGTCCCCGGGAAAGAAGTAGATGAATCCCCTACCCTTACTCAGCTACTGAAGAAAAACTTCTGCTTTCAAAAACTCAACGATCTTGAAATTAGAAATGTGATTGAAATGGGTAAACGATGGCATTTACAGCCAGGAGAAATTTTAATTAAACAAAACCAATACCACAGCTATTTTTGTATTGTGCTAACTGGGGCGATAGATGCAATTTATGAAAATGAAAAAATTAGCAACCGTATATTTACTTTCAAACAGGGAGAATTCTTTGGTGAGTTGCCATTAATGTTAGAAATTCCCTATCCCACTACTATGATAGCGGCCGAAGATTCCACTTTATTTTTGATTGGGAAAGATTGTTTTCATATATTGTTAGCAAACCATCCCCAACTATCAAATCTTGTCGCAGAAGAATTGGGTAAGCGCCAGGATGCTCTCCAGGGCTATGAACAAAAACTGAAAGAAATGGGACTACTCGAAGAGGCAGATCTAAAGAACCCGGTGGAATGGATTCGGCAAAGAATTAATAAGATTTTTGGTGTCAGTCAAGAATCTGCATATCGTTAAACCTATTTACGTTGTCGCCATACATTGACCTTGAATAAACCTCCAGCTTTCCTATTTTTATGAAAGATCAGAGGCTATCGCTCTTCTATCATAGTGGGTAGGATAGAATGGAGAAGATAGTCTGAAATGCAGAGGTGGTATATAGTTGCCCCACGTGAAGCAAGAGAAATAGTATAATTCATTGACAAATACTGCGAAGGATACAGAGACTTATTTTATTTCCAGAAGTGAGAAGCTTTGAATACTTGCATCTAGGATTAATTGCGAATATAAAGAGAAAAACCTT